>NZ_JBHZAV010000076.1:0-44775 GCF_042754445.1 Embleya sp. NPDC059213 | reverse complement strand
CGCCTCAGACGTGTCTCACTGACAGGCCCCAGTCTGCCGGGCCTGCGTCCGCCGCGCCCGCGTCCCCCGCACCTGCGTCTGCTGCGCCCGCCCCCGGGTCCGCCGCGCCCGCGTCCAGCGCACCTGCGTCCGCCGCGCCCGCCCCCGGGTCCGCCGAGCCTGCGTCCCCCGCACCTGGGTCCGCCGCACCCGCGTCCCCCGCACCTGCGTCCGCCGCGCCCGCCCCCGGGTCCGCCGAGCCTGCGTCCAGCGCACCTGCGTCTGCTGCGCCCGTCCCCGGGTCCGCCGCGCCCGCGTCCCCCGCACCTGGGTCCGCCGCGCCTGCGTCTTCCGCGCCCCAGTCTGCCGGGCCTGCGTCCGCCGCGCCCGCGTCCCCCGCACCTGCGTCTGCCGCGCCCGCCCCCGGGTCCGCCGCACCCGCGTCCAGCGCACCTGCGTCCGCCGCGCCCACGCCCGCACCCGCCGCACCCGCCGGCGTCGACCCCCCGCCCCCCGGCGCCACCCGGGCCCGGTTTGTCGTCCGGGGGATCGCCGGGGCCGCTGTGTTGATGGCTGTGGTGACGGTGTTTGCGCGACTTGCCGGGTTCGGGCGGCAGTTGGTGTTTTCCGGGACGGTGGGGGACACCGTGCTGGGTACCGCGTACAGCACGGTCAATTCCGTGCCCAACATCGTTTTCGAGATCGTGGCCGGCGGGGCGTTGGCGAGTGTGGTGGTGCCGGTGCTGGCCGGGCCGGTGGCCAAGGGCGCGCGCCAGGACGCCGGGCGGATCGCGTCCGCGCTGCTGACCTGGGTCGTCCTGGTGCTGACCCCGATCGTGCTGCTCGGCGCGCTGCTGGCCCGCCCGATCACGGAACTGCTGCTCGCCGGGAAGGCGGACGGCCCCGGCGTCGCGGACGTCGCGTCCCGGATGTTGATCGTGTTCGTGCCGCAGGTGCTGCTGTACGGGATCGCGGTGGTCGCCGGCGGCATCCTCCAGGCCCATCACCGCTTCCTGGCCGGCACCCTCGCGCCGCTGGTGTCCAGCGTGGTCGTGGCCGGCAGCTACCTGCTCTTCGCGAATCGCTACGACGTCGACCTGGACAACCTCGCCACCCTGCCGCGCGGCGCCGAACTGACCCTGTCCCTCGGCACCACCGCCGGCGTCCTGGCCCTGGCCCTGGTCACCGTGGTACCGCTGCGCTCGACCGGCCTGCGGCTGCGCCCCACCCTGCACTTCCCGGACGGCGTGGCCCGCCGGGTCCGCACCCTCGCGCTGGCCGGCGTCGCGACGCTGATCGCCCAGCAGGCCGCGACGATCGCGGTGATCCTGCTCGCCAACGGGCGCGGTACGCACGGGTCCCTGGTCGTCTACCAGACCACCTGGATGGTCTACCTGCTCCCGTACGCGGTGCTCGCGGTGCCGATCGCCACCGCCGCCTTCCCGCGCCTGAGCGCACACGCGCACGACGGCGATCGGGACGCGTTCGCGGACGCGGTCGCCGCGACCACCCGCACCGTGCTCTTGGTCGGCGCGGCCGGCACCGCGATGCTGCTGGCCGCCGCCGCGCCGTTGGGTCGATTCTTCGCGCTGTTCATGGCTGGCTCCACCGAGCCCGAGCAAATGGCCTGGGCGCTGGCCGCGTTCGCGCCCGGGCTGATCGGGTACGCGCTGATCGCACACCTGGGCCGCGCGCTGAACGCCTCCGGCCACGGTCGCGCCGCCGCGGGCTGTGTGGTGGCCGGGTGGGTGGTGGTCGTGGTCGCCGACGCCGCGCTGGCCTTCGCGCTGCCCGCGCGGTGGACGGTGGCCGCGCTCGGCCTGGGCAACTCGATCGGGATGACGGTGGCCGGCCTGTTGTTGGCCTACGCCGTGGTCCGGACGGCCGGCCCGAGGGCGTTGGCGGGCGCGGCGCTGGTCAAGCCGGCGGTCTGCGCCCCGCTCGCCGCGCTTGCCGCCGGCGCGGCCGGGTTCGGGATGTCGCGGGCATTCGGGACCGGCGACATCGTCTTCACGTTGATCATCGCGGCGGTTGCCGCCATCGTGGGCACCCTGGTGTTCGCGGGAGTCGTATCCGTGACCGTCGGCGAGGCCGTCAAGGCCACGCTGCGCGGGCCGCGGGCGGCCGAATCGGAAGGGGAGCAGCGACGTGGACACGACGACGGAGTCTGAGCCGCGAGAGCGCGCCGAGCCGGCCCGGCTGCGGGCGGTCCTGGTCCTGGCCACGTCCACCGGCGGGATCGGCGCACACGTGCGCTCGCTGGCGGCCGGTCTGGTCGGGCGGGGGGTCGCGGTGACCGTGTGCGGGCCCGCCTCGACCGAGGAACACTTCGACTTCGCGGGCACCGGCGCACGATTTCGGGCGGTCGAGATCGGCTCGGCGCCCCGGCCCACCGATCGGGCGGCGCTGCGCGAGCTGCGCGCGGCCTGCGCACCCGCGCACGTGGTGCACGCGCACGGGCTGCGCGCGGGGTTGGCGGCGGGCAACGCGCTGGGTCGGCATCGGGTGCGCCGGACGCCGCTGGTGCTCACGCTGCACAACGCGGTCCTGGTCGGCGGTGCGAAGGGCGCGCTGACCCGGGTGCTGGAGGGCCGCGCGGTGCGGGCCGCCGACGTCGTCCTGGGCGCCTCCACCGACCTGGTCGACCGGGCCAGGCAGCTCGGCGCGCGCGATGCCCGGCTCGGCCCGGTGTCGGCGCCGCCGCTGCCGCCGGCCGAGCGGGACCGGGCCGCGGTGCGGGCCGAGTTCGACGCCGGGGACCGGCCACTGCTGGTCGCCGTGGGCAGGTTGGCCCCGCAGAAGGACTACCCGGTGCTCCTGGACGCCGCCGCGCAGTGGGCGCACGAACGGCCGGTACCGCTGCTCGTGATCGCCGGAGAGGGGCCGCTGCACGAATCGCTCCGGGACCGGATCGACGCCGAGGCGTTGCCGGTGCGCCTGCTGGGCCATCGTGCGGACGTGGCCGACCTGCTCGGCGCGGCCGATCTCGCGGTGCTGCCCAGCCGCTGGGAGGCCCGGGCGCTGGTCGCCCAGGAGGCGCTGCGCACCGGCGTGGCCCTGGTCGCCACCCAGGTCGGCGGCATCCCGGAACTGGTCGGCGACGCGGCGGTCCTGGTCCCGCCCGGCGACCCGGACGTGCTCGCCACCGCCGTCCGCGACCTGCTCGCCGACCCGACCCGGCGCGCCGAACTGGTCGACGCGGGCCGCGTCCAGGCCGCCACCTGGCCGGACGAACGCGAAACCATCGCCCAGGTGCTGAGCATCTACGAGGAGCTCGGCCCGGTCTGACCCCCCGCCCCGTCGTGGGGCCGGCCCGCCGCGCCCCACGACACCCGCCCCCGGCACCCCGTCCGCTCAGCCGATGCCCTGTCGGTCCGGTTCCAGCGCGAAGGTTCGGCCGGCGGTGTCGGGATAGGTGCGTTCGACCGCCTGGCGGAGCAGCAACTGTTGGCGGACCAGTTCCGGGCAGCGGGCCAACGGGGTGATCTCCAGCAGGTCGCCGAGCACCGCGCTGAGTCGGCGGGTCACCTGGGGCGAGCCCGCGCCGTACAGCCGGATCTCGGTCAGGCTCAGTTCGACCACGTCGGACCACACGGCGACCGGCTCGATCACCCGGAGCACGTCGTGGCGGTCGAAGTGGGCACGGTCGCCCAGGGCGATGCCGCTCATCAGGGTGAGCAGCGCGTGGATGCGGTCCAGCGCCTGTACGGCCGTGGTCGGGTCGTTGATGCCGGGTGACAGCGCCTTGCTCGCGATGTCGACGAGTTGACGCAGACCGAAGGTCAGGTCCTGGTGCATGGTGCGCTCGACGCCGATGCTCAGGCACGGCCACACCTTGGCCGCGGCCGGCGCGCCGCGTCGGTTGGGGGTGCCGTGGATCTCCGCGAGCGGCATGCCGTGGGTCAGGTAGTCGCCCACCCGAGGGATCAGCACGATCACCACGTCGTGCCGCCGGGCCAGGAACACCAGCCGGGTCACGTCGACGTCGCGGAGCACGCCGGGCGACCCCCGGTAGGGGATCAGCGCCACGGGTTCGTCCGGCAGTGCCGGCACCGGTGGGGCGTACGCCTGTGCGGCCAGCACGTTCAGCGCCTCCCGGGTGACGTAGCCGATCACGTAGGTCACCCGCATCAGCCGGATCGTCGAGTGCACGTACACGACGAACACCACCAGGCTGGTCACCACCAGACCCATCGCCAGCGACGCGGCCAGCGCGGGCGGATCGCTGTCCGAGCCGCCGAACTCCTTCTGCACCCGCAGGGCGTACAGGAAGGTCATCAGGAACACCGCGAAGGTGGTCTTGGTGACCCGGCTGCGCACGTAGACCCGGACCACGCGCGGGGTGAACTGGCTCGCCATCTGGAGGGCCACCAGGGTGATCGAGAAGACCACGCCGATGAAGGTCAGCATCGCCGAACTCATCGTGCCGATGGCTTCCTTGGCCCCGCTCGCCACGTCCAGGAACCATTCGTAGCCCTCGCGCAACCACGGCCGGTCGTGGTCCTCCAGGTAGCTCGGGATCCACCGGTCCAGCGCCAGCATGAACGTGGCCAGCGCCCAGCCGGAGGCCAGCCCGATCAGCGGCGCGAACCACAGGCCGTCGCGCAGGTGATCGCGCCAGGGGGTGAGCGGGCGCCGCCGCCGGGCCCGGGGCAGGAACGGCAACGACGAGACGGGCGACGAGCCGGTCGGCTCGTCGCCCGTTGTTGCGGACGTGGAACGTTCGCGGGTCATGGTGTCGGGAGGTACCACCCGGGGCCGGTGCGCACACCTGCACGGCGCGCCCACCGAAGCCGGCCGGACCCCTGCCCCCGGCGCCGCGATGTCCTGTCGCCACGACGCCGCGCCCGCGCGATCAGTCCTGGTCGGTGCTCTCCGTGCGCAGCGTCGCGGTCAGTCGCAGCGCGGTGTCGATCAGCGGCACGTGGCTGAACGCCTGGGGGAAGTTGCCCACCTGGCGCTGGAGTCGGGGATCCCACTCCTCGGCGAGCAGGCCCAGGTCGTTGCGCAGCGCGAGGAGGCGTTCGAACAACTCGCGTGCCTCCTCCACCCGGCCGATCATCGCCAGGTCGTCGGCCAGCCAGAACGAGCAGGCCAGGAAAGCGCCTTCGTCGCCCGGCAGGCCGTCCAGGCCGACGCTGGTGCCGTTGGTCGGGTAGCGGCGGACGAAGCCGTCCTCGGTCAGCTCGCGCTGGATCGCCTCGATCGTGCCGATCACCCGCTTGTCCTCCGGCGGCAGGAAGCCCACCTGCGGGATCAGCAGCAGCGAGGCGTCCAACTCGGTCGAGCCGTAGTACTGGGTGAAGGTGTTGCGATCCACGTCGTATCCGTACGCGCACACCTCGCGGTGGATCTCCTCGCGCACCTCCCTGAGGTGTTCGAGCATCTTCTCGGTGTCCGAGTCCATCGGCTCGTCCACCAGCATCTTGATGGTGCGGTCCACCGCGACCCAGGCCATCACCTTGGAGTGCACGAAGTGCCGGCGCGGCCCGCGCACCTCCCAGATGCCCTCGTCCGGGTCGCGCCAGTGCTGCTCCATGTAGTCCATCAGCTTGAGCTGGAGCGCGTGCGCGTGGTCGTTGCCCTCCATGCCGGCCTGCCGGCCCAGGTGCAGCGCGTCGATGACCTCGCCGTACACGTCGAGCTGGAACTGCTCGGCGGCGGCATTGCCGATCCGGACCGGGTGCGAGCCCTCGTAGCCGGGCAGCCAGGTCGCCTCGTACTCGGTCAGCCGGCGCTCGCCGCCCACGCCGTACATGATCTGCAGGTTCTCCGGATCGCCGGCGACCGCCCGCAGCAGCCACTCGCGCCACGCCTTGGCCTCGTCCACGAAGCCGGTCTTGAGCAGCGCGCCCAGCGTCATCGCCGCGTCCCGCAGCCACGTGTAGCGGTAGTCCCAGTTGCGCACCCCGCCCACGTCCTCGGGCAGCGACGTGGTGGGTGCCGCGACGATCCCGCCGGTCGGCGCGTAGGTGAGCGCCTTGAGCGTGATCAGCGAGCGCACCACCGGCTCGCGCCACGGGCCCTGGTACGTGCAGCGGGTCATCCAGTCGGCCCAGAACGCCTCGGTGTCCGCGAGCGCGGCCAACGCGTCGGTGGGCAGCGGGCCCTCGACGTGCGAGGGATGCCACGTGAGGGTGAAGGTGACCCGGTCGCCCTCGCCGAGGGTGACGTCCGAATAGGTGGTCAGGCCGCGCCCGTAGGTCTCGGTGTCACTGGCGAACCACACCGCGTCCGGGCCGGCCACCGCGACGGTGCGCCCGTCCGCCTCGCGGCGCACCCACGGCACGACCTTGCCGTAGTGGAATCGCATGCGCAGCTCCGAGCGGACCGGAACCCGACCGGACACGCCCTCCACGACCCGCACCACGACCGGCGCGCCGACCAGCGCGTCCGCCGGAGGCATGAAATCGATCACCCGAATGGTCCCCCGAGGGGTCTCCCATTCCGATTCGAGGATCAGCGAGTCGCCGCGGTACCGGCGACGGGTCGCGGGGCCGCCGGAGAGCGGCGCGACCCGCCACGACCCGTGTTCCTCGCTGCCGAGCAGGCCCGCGAACACGGCGGGGGAATCGAAGCGGGGGAGGCAGAGCCAATCCATGGAACCGTCGCGGCCCACGAGAGCGGCGGTCTGCATGTCCCCGATGAGGGCGTAGTCCTCGATGCGGCTGGTCACGGGCAACGCTTTCCGTTCCTGGTCGTCCTGATGGCGCCGGTTGTCCCGTTGTGCGTCCCGGGTTCGGCTGGGGGGCTGGATTCGTACGTGCCTGGTTTCGTACGGGCTGTGCTCGGCCGTGGTTTGTTGTCTGCTGCGTGCGTGTCTGCTGGCTTCCTGCGTACCGCGCTCGCCGATCGACATGTTCTGATCAGCGGTTGATCGATTCATTCCAGAGTGCACCACGCGCGCGTGATCGACCGCCGTAACGGTGGCCGGATCGACCGGTGCTCCCGAAATGTCGTCCCGTCGGGATCCGGGGGACGCGCACCCGTCGCGCGCGTACGTTTGCGCTGCGCGCGGGTGTCGGCGAACGGAGAGAGGTTCGTGCACCGCCTGCGTAGCATAGTGCGCCGTCGGCGCTGAAACGTGCCTGCTTTTGCCGACCCGATCGTTGACTCTGTGTCGAATCCGACTCGGCCGATCCGTCGGCATGTGCCCGGAATCTCCTGTGCGTTGTCACTCTGGGCAATCGCCGTATGGTGTCGCAGTTGTTCCGTACCGGGTGCGGGACCTCGACCCCGGACGCTGTTAGGCTGGTATCCCGTGGACTTGGTGGGACTGTTCCGGGCCCGCATCGGCCCAGCAGCGTCCCCTTCGAAATCCCCTCGATCGCAACCACGGGAGCCCCTCCTTGGCAGTGCCTCAGACGCCCAGTCGCAGCCGGCAGGCGAAGCACCTCTTCGTCACCGGAGGCGTCGCCTCCTCGCTCGGCAAGGGGCTCACCGCGTCGAGCCTCGGAGCGCTCCTCAAGGCGCGCGGCCTGCGGGTCACGATGCAAAAGCTCGACCCGTACCTGAACGTCGACCCCGGGACGATGAACCCGTTCCAGCACGGCGAGGTGTTCGTCACCAACGACGGCGCCGAGACCGACCTGGACGTCGGCCACTACGAGCGCTTCCTCGACGTCGACCTGCACGGCTCGGCCAACGTGACGACCGGTCAGGTCTACTCGACGGTCATCGCCAAGGAGCGTCGCGGCGAATACCTCGGTGACACCGTGCAGGTCATCCCGCACATCACCAACGAGATCAAGTCGCGGATCCGGGCCATGGCCGTGGACGACGTGGACATCGTGATCACCGAGGTCGGCGGGACCGTCGGCGACATCGAGTCGCTGCCGTTCCTCGAATCGATCCGCCAGGTCCGGCACGAGGTCGGCCGGGACAACGTGTTCTTCCTGCACGTCTCGCTGCTGCCGTACATCGGCCCGTCGGGCGAGCTGAAGACCAAGCCGACCCAGCACTCGGTGGCCGCGCTGCGCAGCATCGGCATCCAGCCGGACGCGATCGTGCTGCGTGCGGACCGGGCCGTGCCGCAGGACATCAAGCGCAAGATCTCGCTGATGTGCGACGTGGACGAGGAGGCCGTGGTCGCGGCCATCGACGCTCCGTCCATCTACGACATCCCCAAGGTCCTGCACTCCGAGGGCCTGGACGCCTACGTGGTGCGCCGGCTCGGGCTCAACTTCCGGGACGTGGACTGGACCCAGTGGGACGACCTGCTGCGCCGGGTGCACCAGCCCGAGCGGGAGATCACCGTCGCGCTGGTCGGCAAGTACATCGACCTGCCGGACGCCTACCTCTCGGTCACCGAGGCGATCCGCGCGGGCGGCTTCGCCAACAACGTGCGGACCCGGATCAAGTGGGTGACCTCGGACAACACCGCGACGCCCGAGGGCGCCGCGCGCGAGCTCGGCGACTGCGACGCGGTACTGATCCCCGGCGGGTTCGGCGACCGCGGCGTCGAGGGCAAGGTGCAGGCGATCGCCTACGCCCGCGAGCACCGGATCCCGACCCTGGGCATCTGTCTGGGCCTGCAGTGCATGGTGATCGAGGCCGCGCGCAACCTGGCGGGCCTGGCCGGCGCGAACTCGCTGGAGTTCGACCCGGAGGCCGCGCACCCGGTGGTGGCGACCATGGCCGATCAGCTCGACATCGTCGCGGGCCAGGGCGACCTGGGCGGCACGATGCGCCTGGGCCTGTACACCGCGGACCTGGCCGAGGGCTCGATCGCCCGCGAGGTCTATGGCGCGGCGCAGTCCGAGGAGCGGCACCGGCACCGCTACGAGGTCAACAACGCCTACCGCGGGCAGTTGGAGGAGACCGGTCTGGTCTTCTCCGGCCTCTCGCCCGACGGCCGCCTGGTGGAGTACGTGGAACTGCCGCGCGAGCAGCACCCGTACTTCATCGCCACCCAGGCCCACCCGGAACTCAAGTCCCGCCCGACCCGCCCGCACCCGCTCTTCGCGGGCCTGGTCGCGGCGGCGGTCCGCCGGATCAAGGGCGAGGACCGCGTCGCGGAGACCACGTCCTGAACGGACGCCGGCGCCCGAACGGATGCCGGCACCTGGTCGGGCGTCGGCGCCCGATCGGGCCGCCGGGGTCTGATCGGCAACTCGAAGCCGCCGGCGCCTGATTGGCAACCCGAAGAAGCCACCCACCCGAGTACTCGGGTGGGTGGCTTCTTCGGTGGGTGACTTCTCTACGGGCCCGTCAGCCTCGACCGGACGATCAGCTGCTCCGCTTGGCGACATCTGCAGTGCCTTCGTCCAGCCGGCTCATGCCTTGCCTTCGCCTGTTCGAAGGCTCGGTAGAGCTGCGGGTGCCCCGTGAGTCGGGCCGGCGTCGAGAACTAGGATCTGAGGCATGATCGAGACGGAGCGATTGTCCCTGCGACCTCTTGCGATCTCGGACGTTGATGCCTTTGTCGCACTCCATGCCGATCCGAGGGTCAATCGGTTCGTCGGGACCTTCTCCCGTCAACAAGCGTTGGAACGGCTCGCTGTGGTTGAGCGGCAGTGGGCTGAGCGAGGTCATGGCCTGTGCGCTGTTGAACTCAGGTCGAACGGCGAATTCATCGGGCGAAGTGGCCTGCAGTACTGGGAGCAGTTCGACGAGGTCGAGTTGGGATGGACGCTCCGGGCGGAGCACTGGGGGCACGGATATGCAACCGAGGCAGCTCGAGCGTGCCTCGACTGGGGCTTTGCCTCGCTTCAAGAGGACTACTTCACCGCTCTCATGAGACCGGGCAACGAGCCGTCGGTGAAGGTGGCTCAGCGCCTCGGCTTCTCGCCGCGCCGACAAGACACACTGAACGGCAGTCCTGTCACGGTGTATGCGTTGGATCGTCGAGCCGGCTCGTCCTCCGAGTGACGCACGGACCGAGTTACGGAAGCAGGATTCCTCTTCTGGCTCGGGGTCTCACGTTGCCGTCTGATCGAGGTCGACGGCTCGGACCTCCATGTCGAAGATCTCGACGCCGTGGACGGGACACCGGTCTGGACGTGAAGCCGTGGTTCGGTGAGATGGGTCCTCGCGGAGCACAGCGCCAGGCCGAATGGACCACGATCATGCTCCGCGACTACTTCGCGCGACAGCCCAACAGTGACGGCGGTCGGTAGCCGACGACCGGTGTCGGCATCCCTGGGCCGACCCTCCCGACAGGGGAACTCCTGAGGGCCGGTACCTCGTGGCTCATGCAGTACTGGTGGGCACAGGCCGCGTCCCGTGCGGCCGGCGCCACGAAGCGGCCACCCGCTCGAACGTCGGGCGGGTGGCTTCTCGGCGTCGGAGCGGCTATTTCAGCGCACTCACCAAGCGCGCCCACGGCGCCTCGCCGAACTCCAGAACGGGGCCCAAGACGACTTTCGAGTCCCGCGCTCGAACGGCTGCCCGGTCGGGCGCGACCTCGACGCAGTCACTGTCCTGCGTGCTGTAGTGGCTCTCTCGTTCTCCATACGAGGGGAGCATCGGTATGCACGGTTCACCCCACCGTCTCCACGAGACCGGTTTCACCTTCACCCAGTCAGGCAATCCACCATGGCAGCCCAGGACTTCTCGGGGAAGACGAGTGCCGGACTCATCGGTACTCGTGAGTCACGTGCCCATACCGCGTCCGTTGCGGGTGCTACGGCGACGCAGCCTCCGTCATTTTGGCTGTGCGATGAAGTCCGCCATGCGAGCTTCTCGATCTTGTTAGTCACGTTCTCCCCAAAAAGATACGTACTGCTGGATGACTTCGACTGACTGGTTCGGGTCGAGTCCGGCTTGCCGCAGGTGATTGATCACGTTTCTCGCCCGCTCCACGTATGTGCGATCCCACGTGATTGCCCGCATGAGGATGGCGCCTTCTTCGGAAAGAGCGGTTTTGGTGGACTGATCGTCCAACTGCCACCTGCCTACCTCTTCGAAGAGCGTGAAGGTCGAGGCGAGTCCTGCTCCTGCCGCACTCGCAAACGGGATGACGATGACTTCGACGTTCTCACGGCGAGCGAGCTCCACCAGGTGCTTCATCTGGTCTCGCATCAAGTACGGACCGCCGACCTCCGTCCTCAGGCAAGCCTCGGTGATGATTCCGGTAAAGCTGAGGGGCGGATCGGCTGTCAGGCGTTTCTGTCGCTCCATTCTCGCGAAGACCACTTCCTTCGCAGACGGTCCGACGTACGTGCGATTCGTGATCTCTCGCGCGTACTTCTCGGTCTGTAGAAGCCCGGGGAGTACGGTCGTCTGCGCCTCGGTCGAACGCTTCGCGAAGTTCTCCAACCTGATGTACTCCAGGTATCCCGCCGGGAGAACGTCCGCGAACCGCATCCACCAGACCCCCTCTGCTGTGGCGCTACCTGCCTTGGCTGCCTCCAGCAGTTGCAGCACCTGCGCCCGCTGATCGGCCGACGCCTGATACGTGGCCAAAAGCTTCTCGATCTCGTCGTCGGAGCAGGGGCGTTGCCCGTTCTCGATGCGACTGATCGACGCGCCCGACACTCCGACCAGCGGTGCCGCACTGCGGACCGTGTGCCCTGCACCCGTGCGCAGCCGGCGGAGTTCCACTCCGAGGTTGAACTGGTCTTCCGTCGTAATGGTCATGGTCCTCCTCGGTGAACAGTGTCCTACGCGGGCACGTTCGTGCGCGAGCAACAGACGCCTTGTTTCAGAGACTTGACGTGTTTCATGAATCAGAGGATGGTGATTCATGCCACTCACTGCATGCATGTGGACGCGGTGAGTGATGCCCAAATACTTCCCTCGGCGTCACATCTCGGGAGCTGCCATGCAGCCGTGTGCCCAGAAGTTCGATCTTCCGTTGTCCGTCCGCTCGGTCGGGACGGCTCGTGGTCTCGTTCGGGACTTCTGCATACGACACGGGTTCCCGGAGCGGGTCAGGGACGGGGCGCTGCTGATCGTGTCCGAGTTGGTGACCAACTCCGTCGTGCACGTGAAGCCGCAGGCGGGCGCGCCGCAGGAGTGTCGGTTGATGCTCACCTGGCAGCGGCGGGAGTTCGAGATGGGGGTCTGGGACTACGACCCCATGCCGTGCCCGGTGATCCGACCCGCCGGCGCCGACTCCGACGTCGAGTGTGGGCGCGGGCTGGCCATCGTGCTTGGGCTTGCCGAGGGGTTCACCTGGATGCGGGCCGCCGGTGGGAAGTTGGTCGCGGCGCGACTTCGAGTGCCGTCGAATGCGGAAGGCGTGGGTGCGGGCGGGTTGTTCGGTGCTGCGTTCGATGTGCGGTCTGCGGGGCTCGGTCGCTCTTTGGATGCGTCGTGACGACCGCCGATGGCGCCGGCTGGGTGCGGCTCGCCGGTGGCGATCCCAGCCGACTTCGGTCCTTGCTTCATGTCGGGCGGTCGGTCGAGGTGTGCACGGATCTGGTCGCTGTCACCCGGGAGCAGTGGACTCTGTTTCAGGATCCGCGCGTTCGGCTCGCGACGTCCTGGTATTCCGATGATCCGGCCGAGCACGACGCGATTACCGACCGCCCGGGAAGCTACGCGCGGGCTCGGGAGAACCTGATCATCGCGCTCGGGATTCATGTGCCGGTGCGGGTGCTCATGGTGGAGGTGCGTGCCGGGCAGCGCATTGCGCAAGGACGGGCCGAGTTGCTGCGGCTCGGGGTGCGGGCGTCTGTGATCCGGGTGGACCGGGTGCGGTGTTCGGATGGCGCGAAGACCCGGTCGGCGAATGGACCCGAAGGTCCGTGATATCCGCAGGGGTGCCTGAACGCACTCCGGCCGACGGGGAAACGCCTGGTGAATGCCTTTGCCAACCATGGCGCTTGTTGGTGACAGGTCGTCAGGATCGAATCCGCGTCGCCTGCGGCGTGTGCGGTCCGGGGAGGTCCGGGCGTCGCCATGCTCGCACCCGGGATCGCGGCCCCCGCCGTGGCATGTGGGGGGTCGGCGATGGTGACTCGCGCACGAGTGGGTCTGGTCGGGGTCGTGATTCTGGCTCTGCTGTCGGGGGTGTTGTCGTCGTGGGCCGCGACCGCCGAGGACCGATCGGCACCGGCGCGGTCCGGCCCGCTGCCGCCGGGGGTGGTCTCGGTTCCGCCGACCGCGCCGCCGCCGATACCGAACACCCGGGTCGAGGCGAAGCCGGGAGACGCCCTGTACGAGGGGCGCGAGCGGGTCAAGCGGGCGGTCGCGGAACGGGAGAGCCCGCCGGCGGCCCCGTCGGCTCCGACCGCGATGAGCGACGCGATGCGCGCCAACGAGAGCGCGCTGGAGCGCCGCGGCGCGGTGGTGGACGAGCCGAACCCGGACCACCTCGACATCGCCCGTTCGCCCCGCGTCGAAAAGGGGCCGCGACTGGACGAGTTGCCGCACGCGAAGGACGGGGCGAACGCGGACCTCCCGCGCGCCGACCCGGCTCAGGAGAAGGCGCCGGCGCCGGGTAACGCGCCGCCGGCGACCGAGGCCGCCGCCCCGCGTACCGGTTCGCTCGCCGCGGGCGACACGTACGGCGCGCGGTACGCGAGTCCTTCGGCGTTCTCGGTGGACCCGACCTACGCGCAACGCGGTTATGCGTGGGTGACCATCACCAACGACTCGAACTTCACTTGGCCCGCCAACGGGCGCGTCCGGCTCTCCTACCACGTCTACCGGGCCAACGGGAGCCTGTACAACTTCGTCGGTCTCTCCACCGCGCTGCCGATCGCCCTGGAGCCCGGGCATTGGCTTCAGATGAGTGCCGCGGTCGAGCAATTGCCTGCGGGGGCGTTCCGCATCGTGTGGGATCTGCGCGACGAAGCCTCGTGGTTCACCGAACACGGGGTACCGGGGTCGACGGCCTGGAGCATCAATCTGCCCCACCAGCCGCCCTCGGCCCGCGCCTACACACCGACCGACGGCACCACCCAGTCGACCCTGGACGTGTCGTTCTACATCGGCGTCTTCGGCGACGACACCCAACCGATCGACATCGAGTACGAACTGTGCGCACAGGGCGGACCGGGCGGATCGCAATGTCGGGACAGCGGCTGGCTGCGCGTCGGTACACCCACCCAAAGCTTCACGCTGTCCCATCACTGGACCCCGCCATCGGACTGGATCTTCTGGAACACCACGTACTTCTGGCGTGTGCGGGTCCGGGACGCCGCCGCGACCACCCCGTGGAGCGGACAGGCGAGCCTGACCACCGTCGTGCAACCCGTCGAGGGACTCAGCCGTCTCGGCGCCGACCCCACCTCGGTGGACGCGGCCGGCGTCGGCCTGTTCCGCGGCAACTACACGCGCCGTGAGACCGACCTGGCACTTCCCGGGCGCGGCCTGCCGCTGCAGATCGAACGGATCTACAACAGCGCGAACCCGGTGCACGGGGCGTTCGGCCAGGGCTGGTCGTCCGTACTGGACATGCGCTCCTTCACCGAGATCGACGGTTCGGTGCGGATCACCTACCCCGACGGCCGCCAGGTCCGCTACGGCCGCAACCCGGACGGGGGATACGTCGCGGCGTACGGCGAGGCGAGCAGTGCCCAGGTCTTCGGGCCGAACGAACTGCAAATGGAGGATGGCACCAGGTACATCTTCAACGCGAACGGCAAGGTCGCCACGATCGTCGGGGCGAGCGGGCAGGCCCAGTTCTTCGCCTACGACGCGCAGGGCCGCCCCGCCTCGATCCGCGAGGGCTTCGAGGCGTGGTCGCGCACGCTGTACTTCGGCTGGGTCAACGGCGACATCGGCTGGCTGGCCACCGGGCCCAACGGCCCGTCCCAGAGCGCTCGATGGCGTACCTACAGCTACCAGAACGGCTACCTGACCGGCACCTGCGACGCGACGAACGCGTGTCAGTCCTATCGGTACCTGTACGCCCAACCCCCCTACAACATCGCCCGCATGGCGAACGTGGAGGGAAGCCGGCCGGGCACCGGGACCCGGATCGACTACCTCGGCGACTACGTCGGGTCGGTGACGTTCGCGGACGGCGCGGTGTGGAGCTACGTGCGTGGCCCGGGCCGATCGGTCAACGGCGCACTGGTCGTCAAGGTCTACGAACCGAACGGGCTCATCACCCAGTACGAATTCGATGCCCGAGCCTCGCTGTGGTACCGGTGGACGGGCGAGAACCCGACGCCGTCCACGACCAAGATCTGGGGCTACGACGCCTTCGGCCGGCCGTCGTCCACGATGGACGAGAACGGCAACGTCACCGAGACCTACTGGAGCGCCGGGCGCGCCACCGACCACAACACGTATCGCGACGCCAACACGATCGTCAACACGCACCTCGTCTACCACCTCGGGCTGCCCCACGACCCATGGAACGGCCGGCTCGTCGGCACCCAGGACGCGAACGGGCACAAGACCTCGTACACGTACGAAACCGCCGACTCCGGCAACGAGTTCATCGGCCTGGTGGAGTCGAGCACCGCAGCGGACGGCGGCGTCACCAAACGCACCTACACGTGCGTGAACCCCGAGCCCCGACCACTCGTGGTGAACGACCCCGGGGCACCCCTGGGTTCGCTGCAACCGTGCGGCCTGGTCCGCAGCGTGACCGATCCGGACGGGCGCGTGACGCGCTACGAGTACAACCGGTTCGGCGATCAGACTCGCTCGATCTCGCCGAGCGGTCAGGTCACCGACGCCTTCTACGACGACCTGGGCCAGTTGCTGCGCGGCGTCGTCGACAACGTCGAGACCACCTACACCTACGACGCCGTCGGTCGGGTCGCAACGGTCACCGACGCCGCCGTCACCAACCCGATCTCCGGCGTCCGCCACCAACGGCGCGTCATCAACGCCTACGACAGCGACGGCAACCTGACCGAGCGTCGCGATACCGACCTCACGCCGACCGCGTCCGGGGGCGATGTGGCACGCGTGACCGCCTACAAGTACGACGTCCGGGGCCGTCGCACGGAGGAACTGCGCCAAGGCCAGACCGTCGGATTCACCACATACGGGCGGATGGGCGAAGTGCTCACCAGCATGGAGCCCAACACCAACACCTACTCCTTCACCTACGACGCGTTCGGCAGGCTGTCCGAGACGTGGCTGCGCAAGTACACGGAGCCGGGCACGCGCACCGAGCGTCCCGTGCGAATCGAGGTGCGCGCGTACGACCCCGCAGGGCGACTGATCTTCCTGGGCGACGCGATGAATCGCTGGGTCACCTACGGCTATACGGCCGACGACCTGCGCCTGACCGAGACCCTCGCCGCCTATCGCGACCCGGTGAGCAATCAGATCCGCGACATACCGCTGCGCACCTTCACCTACGACCGGGCCGGCAACGTGCTCACCGACGTCAACGGCGGCGGAAGCACCAAGGCGGTGACGGCATTCGGCTACGACGAGGCCAACCGCAACATCACCACGACGATCGACCCGGGCGGCCTCAACCGGATCACCACGACCGCCTACAGCAAGGCCGGGATGTTGCTCCGGACCGCCGAGTCGGACGGCCGCGACGAATTCGGCCGCACCACCCACGTCTACGACGCGCGGGGCCGGTTGACCGCCACCGCCGTGCGATCCTGGCGGGCGCCGTCGGACCTGGGCTTGGTGACCTCCTTCCGCCGGGACACGGCCGGCCGGGTGCTGGCGACCACGGACCCGCGGGGCACCCCGCCGATCGGCTCGACCGATCCGCCCGACGCACGGTTCACCACGGATCAGGCGTACGACGCGCTCGGTCGGCTGAGCACGATCACCGGTCCGCCGATTCCGGTCGAGGACGGCGCCGGCGGTGCCGCGCACCCGGACCGCCCGGTGGACACCCGCGGCTACGACACGTTTGGCGAACTCACCCACAACCGGGACGCCCTCGGCCGGGTGACCACCACCGTGTACGACCCGCTGGGCCGACGCACCAAGGTCGTGCACCCGCAGGTCACCAACCCGGACGGGTCGACGGTGCTGCCGTCCGAGTCCTGGTGGTACGACGACGTGGGCAACCCCACCGCCTATCAGGACCGGTCCGGCCAGGTCACCCGGACCGAGTACGACAACCGCAACCGCCCGTTCCGGGTCACCCTGCCGCCGGCCGCGGACCAGGCCGCTCCGTATGTGGTGACGACGGTGCGCGACGACGCCGGCAATGTGCTCTCGCAGCGCGATTCGCTGGGCGCACAGAAGTTGTGGACGTACGACGGCATGGATCGCATGCTGACGTCCGCCGTGACGCAGCGCGGATTCGGCGGAACGGTCAAGCAGTTCGTCACCCGCTATCGCTACGACGACCTCGGTCGGCTCCTCGAGGTCACCTCACCCACCGGGACCCAGTCCACCCGTTACACCTACAACGCCGCCGGCGAGACGCTGACCGAGACCGTTGCCGGACACGGCCCGACGACCTACGAGTACGACGCGGCCGGCCGGCCGACGAAGACGACCGACCCGGTGGGACGCTCCCGCGAGAACCGCTGGGACGTCGACGGGACGTTGTCCCTGTACTTCGACACGGGCGCGGACGGCTCGCACGCCGGCGGGGAGAACTACACGCGGGACGCGGTGGGCAACGTCACCCGCCTGGACATCCCCCGCGGCGGGACCGCCGGATGGACCTCGCGATACCTGACGTACGACGCCGAGAGTCGGCTCACGTCGCTGCGCGAGGGCGTGGTCGATCCCACCGGGCCCGGCCAGACCACGACGTTCGGCTACGACCTGGCGGGCAACCGGGTCCGCACCACCGACCCGCTCACGCACTCGACCTACACCGGGTACAACGCGTGGGACCTGCCGAGCACCCGCACCGAACCGGCCACCGCCGCGCATCCGGCGCCGGCCGATCGCACCTGGAGCACGTCCTACGACGTGGCGGGGCGAACCACCACCGCCGTCGAACCGGGCGGCGTGGTCCGCAGGTTCGAGTACGACCGGCTCGGTCGTACCGTGCGGGACAGCGGAACGGGCGCCGATCGGGCGGCGGAGCGCACCTTCACGTACGACGCCGCCGGTCGCGTCACCGGGACCGGGAGTGGCAACGCCACGACGATGTACGAGTACGACGACCGCGGGCTGCTCACCACGGCGAGTGGTCCCGTGATCGGGCGCACCGTCTACGCCTACGACGACGACGGCCGGGTGACGAACCGGGTCGGGCCATCGGCCGTGGACGGCGTGGGCTGGAGCTACGACAAGTCCGATCTCTCGACCGTGCACGACACCATGTCGGGCATCGGGCGCAGCTACACACACGACCTCGCCGGCCGGATCACGGGGGAGGACCAAAAGCGCGGGATCAAGCCGCTTGCCACCCGCGCCTACACCTACGACGCGGCCGGTCGACTCGACACCGACACCGTGCGCAACCCGGCGGGCGGCGTCACGGCCAAGCAGTCCTTCCGCTGGGACCTGCAGGGCAACCTCGTCGGCACCAAGACCGAGGGTGAGCTCGCCGGTACCAAGTCGCAGGACTACACCTACGACTTCGCCGGCCGACTGACCGGCGACTACGATCCGGCCGCGGGAACCGGCACCGACTACACGTGGGACGCGGTCGGCAACCGCACCGCCGCCACGAAGTGGGAGGGCACCCCGGACCGGCATACGGCCACCGGCGGCAGCAGTTTCACCTACGACGAGCGCAATCGCATCACCCAGGCGAGCGACCCGGCCGGCGGCACCACCGACTACACGTGGCGTCCCACCGGCACGCTCGCGTCGTCGACGAATCACACCGTCGGCAAACCCGTCGCCACCACCAGCCAGACCTTCGACGCGTTCGCCCGGCTGATCGGCGACGGCACATCCACCTACACCTACGACGCGCTCGACCGGTTGACGAGCGAGCAGAACCCGGTCACCGGGTCGGGGCACACCTTCGGCTACACCGGATTCGACAAGGAGCCGGCCACCGACGGCCAATGGTGGTTCTCGCGGGCGGGCAGCACCGTACTGGGCGCGCGCAACGGCGCCCCCGACCAGACGTTCGCCGCGACTTCGTCCGGCGGCGCGGCGAAGACGCTCGCCGACCCGGGCACCGCGCCGACATACGGCGTGCTGGCCAACGCGCACCACGACGTCGTGGCGCTGACGGACAGCACCACCGGCGCGGTCGCCGGCTCGCGCGCGTTCGACGCGTTCGGCCGGATCACCGCGTCCACCGGCGCGCTGTCGCCCCTGGGGTTCCAGGGTTCGTGGACCGACGAGAGCACCGGGCGGGTCCAGGCCGAGGCTCGGTGGTACGACCCGACGACGGGCTCGTTCGCGTCCGGTGACACCGCCTCCGTTCCGTTCGGCGGGGCGGCGTCGACGAACCGCTACACCTACGCCGAGGGCAACCCGACCAGCAGGTGGGACCCCAGCGGCCACTTCTGGGGCATCGACCTGGGCTTCGACCTCCACGACGTGGGGCACCTCGCGTCGGCGGCGCTGCACAGCGTGCACGCGCGAGAGATGGTCAACGCGGTGGGCCGCGAGGCCGAACAACTCGCGAGGTCGGCGGGCAGCGGGGCGGCTTCGTCGGTCCGGACCGCTTATCGCGAGGCCGCCACCATCGTGAAGAGCCCCGTGTTCCGCAACGGCGTACGGGTTGCGCTGCGCGGCCTCGGGGGCGCGGTCTCGGCGATCGTGACACCCGAGGCGTTGATCATCGGCGCGGTCATCCTGGTCGCCTTGGCCACCGGTGTGCTGATCTACGTGCTGATCAACGCCGACGGCACGGGCACGCCGGTGGAGGATCCGCACGTGGGCCGGCCGCCGCAGACGACCACGCCCCAAGGCGGTGCCCGGCCGCAGGACGGGCCGAAGAAGGGTGAGGACAAACAGGTCGACACGGCCCCCGCGCCGCCCGCGGCGCCGAGCGTGATCGGGAGCCACACGGGTCGGACCTCGAACACGGTCTCCAGCACCACGAAGTGGTTCGACTCGACCTTCGCCTACACCCGCACCGACTGGTACCGCTTCACCGTCACCCACAAGTGGAACGACTGGTCGGACGGTACGCAGACGTGGGCCGGCACGTCGTGGCTCACCCAGCACTGGTGGCAGCAGGTCGCCCGTCGACTCATCGACCTGAACACCTCGGTCGACGTGGCCGTGGACCAGACCCCGAGAACGGCGACCAGTCCGGCACTGCCCATGCAGGCGCCACCGGGTGGAGCCTGCGGCGCGGGCGGCCCGGTCAGCGCGTGCGGCGACGGCATCGGCACGGGCGCCCTGCAAAGCATCGGCCTGTGCTCGGGTACGTTCACCGCGGACGCGATCGTGGAATGCCGCACGGCGAACCCGCCGAGTTCCCCGGCCGACCCCAACACCCGACTCGACAGGTGCACGGGCGTCACCGGCGCGGGCACCGCGTGCGGCAACCCGGACCCCTCCTGCCACAGCTTCCCGACCGACACACAGGTCCTCCTCGCGGACGGCACCCACAAGCCGATCCAGGACATCAAACCGGGCGACAAGGTACTCGCCACGGACCCGGAAAGCGGCCGATCCGCACCCCGCGAGGTCCTGAACACATTCACCACCGAGAACGACAAAGACTTCGCCGACATCACCGTCAAAACCGACCGGGGCAACGCCTCGGTCACCGCCACCACGAACCACCCCTTCTGGGCCCCGGACCTGAAGGAATGGATCGACGCCGGCAACCTCACTCCGGGCCGGTGGCTCCAGACTTCGGCAGGCACCCGGGTCCAGGTCGACACGGTCCGCACCTTCCGCCACCGGCAACGCACCCACGACCTCACGGTCGACGTCGACCACACGTACCAGGTGCTCGCCGGGGCGACGCCGATCCTGGTGCACAATTGCAAGCCAACCAGCTTGTGGACACCGGATGATGATTATTCGGACGAAGCGATCCAGGAGCGCCTCGATGAATGGGGTCTTCAGGCGGGCTTGACCAAAAAGCACGTCCGGCTCGCGCGTACGGTGGCTTCGGACCCGTCCTATCCACAGCGAGTCACGAGTGCGGGTGCCGATTTTTGGCGAAACGAAGGAAATGCTCGTGGGTGGACCGACTGGACGAACTCGCCGATCTTCGATATGGAAGCCATGAATGAGTACAACCAGATACGAATCATGGTTCACCCCGGGACGGGCGAAATAGCTTGGTTTCCGCTCAAGGGCGGAGTGCACGACTACAATAATCCCCGGTACTACAAATACGACAAGCGGTAGTCATCCAATCGATTGCCATGTGAGTGGGTCGTGGAGACTGCCGGCCCACTCACATGTGATCCGGCGGCAGGAAAGGAGCCGTGAGGCGTGGCAGGATATCCGCCCAAAGCGGTCTTGGAGAAATTGGCAGTCACCGGCTTCGGATTTCTTGAGGTACTCGGACCCCGTGACGATCTCGCCCCCGTACTGGTGGCGCGATATGTGACACAACTCGGCGCACCGGATGGGCGGTGGGATGTCATCATCGATCACGCCGAGCCGGACCTGGGATTCAAGATCAATGCGGAATGGGAGCGGACGGCGCTCTCCTCGGGCCTGTTCTCCATGACGGACGATGGGAAGCCTGAATTTTTGCTCGGGGTGGATGTTTCGGTCGACACGTCGGACGAGCCGGAATTCCGGTCGTACCGCTGGGCTCGCGTTTCGCTTTCCGAGCCCTGGGACATCGCTGGAACCGGTTGCGAGAGTGGTCTTCTCGGAGCAGGGCCGAACAATCCGACTTTCGCGATGATGTCGGTGGACGGTGAAGTGGTGATGATCGCCGGATACTGGCAGATAGGTATCGGGTTCGCCGTTGCGTCTCACCCCGAGCGGATTCCGAAACTTCGCGAGCACGCGAAGCGCACCGCCGCCAATGCTCACGTCGAGAATGCGCAACGACTTTGGGCCGAGCGCTGGCTGCGGAACTCGAGTTCGTGACCCCACCGAGTGCGCCAAGGTTGTGGTGGGTTCCGGAAAAGAGGAACGGCGAGCCGTGGTTGCCGGATCGGCGTTCGGCGATCGGGGAAGCGCGGTAGCGAGTGCGGTACTGCGGGTCCTCGGCCCGCGGGGCATCGCCGGCTTGGGCTTGTCGGGGACGGGCGGCGTGATCCCGGAGCACTAGGCTCATCGGTTGGGGCGGCGGTATTCGGCCGGCGGCTGTTGAAGGGGAGCGCATCGTGAACGACCCGGGCACTCGGGCGAGGATCGTCGACACCGCCGAGGCGTGGCCCGTCGCGGAGAGCGAGACGCCGTTCAAGGGGCGGGCCTGGTCGATGCGCAGCGATCTGGTCGAGATGCCGGACGGCAGCAGTGCGCGGCGCGACTACCTGGAGCATCCCGGGGCGGTGGGCGTGGTGGCGCTGGACGAGCAGGGGCGACTGCTGGTGCTGCGCCAGTATCGGCATCCGGTCCGGCACAAGTTGTGGGAGATCCCGGCTGGGCTGTTGGACGTGCCGGGGGAGAACCCGCTGCACGCGGCCCAGCGGGAGTTGTTCGAGGAGGCCCACCACGAGGCCGGCACCTGGAATGTGCTGGTGGACGTCTACACCACACCCGGTTCCTCGGGCGAGGCGATCCGGGTGTTCCTCGCGCGCGGACTGGCCGAGTCGCGGGCCGAGCGATTCGCCGTCGAGCACGAGGAGGTCGGGATGGAACTGGCCTGGCTGCCCCTGGACGAGGCGATCACCGGGATCCTGGCGGGCGAACTGCACAATCCGATACTGGTTTCCGGCGCGCTGGCGCTCTCCGCCGCGCTGGCCGGCGACGGGCTGGACGCGCTTCGGGCCGCGGACGCGCCGTGGGCCGCCCGACCCTATTGACCGGCGGCGGTCGCGTCGTGGTGGAGTGGGGATTCCCGTACTCGCCGGCCCCACCCGCGCGGTCCGGCCCGAAACGCTGCGGAATCGGCGCCTCGGGGTTGGCGAGTCGGGCCCGGTGGACCCGCGCGTGGTCGTAGCCTGCGGGCTGGGTGTGGGTGAGACAGGGGGCGTCTGCGGTGGGTGTGACCGGGGAGTCCGGGGTCGGCTGCGCGAAGGCCGAGGGGCTGGTTCCCGGAATGCGCGCGCCGGCCGAGGCGTTGCCCGCCATCGTGGACCAACTGCCGCCCGGAGGACCCGACTTCGTTGGCCGAACCGACGAACTGGACACCCTGTACGGCTGGGTGACCGGACCGGGTGCGGCGATCCCCGCGCAACTCGCGCCGACCGACCCCGAGCACCCGGGCACCACTCGTACCGTCTGGCTGCCTCGCGACCGGGTGGTCGCGATCACCGGACCGGTCGGCGTGGGCCGCACCGAGTTCGCGGTGCGACTCGCGCACCGGCTGGCCCCACACTTCCCGGACGGGCGGCTCTATGCCCGGCTGACCGGGCCGCGCGGTGAGCTGATCCCGCCCGGCGACGTGCTCGAATCCTTGTTGTACGCGCTCGGCACGCCGGCCATACCCTCCGCGCACGAGGAGCGGATCCGGCTCTTCCGGGAGCATCTGGACGGAAAACGCTTCCTGATCCTGCTGGAGGACGTGACCGGGACCGCGCAGTTGCGCCCGCTGCTCCCGGAGAGTCCCACCGCGCTCGTGGTGACCACGTCGGTGTCCCCGCTCACCGGTCTCGGCCGGGCCGCGGCCGTGCGCACCTGCGCGCTGGACATGCTGGACACCCGCGCCTCGGCCGAACTGCTCGGCAACCTGGCCGGGCACACCCGGGTCGCGTGCGATCCGCGCGCCGCGGACGAGCTGGCCGCGCTGTGCGATTTCCACCCGGCCGCGTTGCGGATGGCCGGGGCCTGGTTGCGGGCCCGGCCGCGCTACGCGATGGCCGACGTGGGTCGCCGGTTGCGGGCCGAACGGCTGCGGTTGCACGAGCAGGCCGGCGACGACCTCGCGGTGCGGGCGTGCTTCTCGCTGATCCACCGCGAACTGGTGCCCTCCGCCGCGCGGTTGTTGCGGCTGCTCGCGTTGGTGCCCGGGCGCGAGTTCGGCGCGGACGCCGCCGCCGCGCTGGCCGACTGCGGGCCCGACGCGGCGACCCGGTCGTTGATCGAGCTGCGCGAGCTGCATCTGTTGGAGCAGGGCTCGGTGCCGGGCCGGTTCCGCTTCCACGACCTGGTGCGCGGTTATGTACAGGAACGCCTGGACGCGGAGGAGCGGCCCGGCGAACGACGCAACGCGCGGGTGCGCCTGCTCGACCGGTACGTGCGCCTGGCCCGGTCCGCCGAGCGCATCATCGTCGGCACGGACGGCCCGGATCCGGGCGCGGACGTGCGTTTCGGCTCCGCCGACGAGGCCCGCGCCTGGTTGCGCGACGAACGCCCGGAACTGCTGGCCGCCGCCCGGGTCGCGGCCGCCGCCGGCCTGGACGCGGCCACCCGTCGACTGGTCTCGGTGCTCACCCGGCTGCTGGATCGCCGCGCGCACTGGAGCGACGTGCGCGAACTGCACGAACTCGCGCTGACCACCGCCCGCCGGGCCGGCTCCGGTCGGCAGGAGGCGGTCGCCCTGCTCAACCTGGGCAATCTGCACGTCGCGCGCCAGGAACTGGAGGAGGCGCTGTCCTGTTACCGGGCAGCCCTGGAGGTCTCCCGCGGACTGGGCGACCCGGCCGGCGAGGGCCGGGCGATGGTCAACCTCGGCAACGCCTACGCCGACCTGGGCGACCTGCAACGTGCCGCCGACTGGTACGACCGTTCGCTGCTGCTGCGCCGCACCATCGGCGACGCGGCCGGCCAGGCCCGGGTGTTGTCCCACCTGGGCCGGCTGCACGCCCGGATGGGCCGATTCGAACAGTCGGTCCGCGATCACCGGGCCGCGCTGGGGGTGCGCCGGCGGATCGGCGACCCGGCCGACATCGGCCGGGTGCTGACCGACATCGCCGCGGTGCTCGGCGAGGCGGGCCGCGCGGCGGAGGCGCTCGCGGTCTATCGGGACGCGATGGAGGCGTTTCGGGCGGCGGGCGACGAGCGCCTGGAGGCACTCGCCCTGTTGCAGAGCGCCGAATTGGCGCTCGAAGCCGGCGACGTCCGGGACGCCCGTTCGCGTCGCCGGCAGGCATTGGCCCTGCTCGTGGACGCGGGCGCGCCCGAAGTGGACGAGGTTCGCCGCTTTCTGGGTGACGAATAGCGCCGTCGGGGGTACTCGCTCTCGTCCATCCGCCCGGGCGCAACCTACGAAATAGACAAGCGGTAGGCCCCTCACTGCCACTTTGTAAGGTTGGCGGGGCGATCCAACCGCACTAAGCTAGGAACACCACGAGGTACGGCGTGCATTTGCATGCCTGGGCTCGCTGGTGCCCAACCCTCTGTCGACAGGACTTGATAGCCGTGAAGGTCGGTATCCCCCGCGAGGTCAAGAACCACGAGTACCGCGTGGCGATCACGCCCGCCGGCGTGCACGAGCTCGTGCGTAACGGGCACGAGGTCTACATCGAGCACGACGCGGGCGTCGGCTCCTCCATCCCGAACGGGGAGTACGTGGCCGCGGGGGCGACCATTCTCCCCACGGCGGACGACGTCTGGGCGACCGGCGACCTGATCCTGAAGGTCAAGGAGCCGATCGCGTCGGAGTTCGGGCGGCTGCGCAAGGACCAGACGCTCTTCACCTACCTGCACCTCGCCGCGGGCAAGGAGTGCACCGAGGCGCTGCTCGACGCCGGGACCACGTCCATCGCGTACGAGACGGTGCAGCTTCCCAACGGGGCGCTGCCGCTGCTCGCTCCGATGTCCGAGGTGGCCGGTCGGCTCGCGCCGCAGGTCGGCTCGTACCACCTGATGGCGCAGGGCGGCGGTCGCGGCACCCTGATGGGTGGCGTCTCCGGTGTCTACGCCGCGAAGGTCGTCGTGATCGGCGCCGGTGTCTCGGGCATGAACGCGGCGGCGATCGCGCTGGGCATGCAGGCCGAGGTGCTTTTGCTGGACCGCAACATCCAGGCGCTGCGCGACGCGGACCGGATCTACCAGGGTCACCTGCAGACCGTCGCGTCGAACACGTACGAGATCGAGAAGGCCGTGCTGGACGCGGACCTGGTCATCGGCGCGGTGCTGATTCCCGGTGCGAAGGCGCCGAAGCTGATCACCAACGAGCTGGTGTCGCGGATGAAGCCGGGCTCGGTGCTGGTCGACATCGCGATCGACCAGGGCGGGTGCTTCGAGGACTCGCACGCCACGACGCACGACGACCCGGTGTACAAGGTGCACAACTCGATCTTCTACTGCGTCGCGAACATGCCGGGCGCGGTGCCGCACACGTCCACCTATGCGCTCACGAACGCGACGCTGCCGTACATCGTGCAGCTTGCGAACCGTGGGTGGCGGGATGCGGCGAAGGCGGACCGGGCGTTGGCGCTTGGGCTTTCGACGCATGAGGGGCGGCTTACGAACGCTGCGGTCGGGGAGGCACTTGGCCTGCCGGCTGTGTCGTTGGAGGACGTCCTGGGCTGACGCCCGGGCTTGGCCTCAAGCGCCGGCCGGGCTTGAGTGGCCTCAAGCGCCGGCCGGGCTGGGTTCGCCTCAAGCGCCGGCGGGGCTGATTCGCCTCAAACGCCGGCGGGGCTGAGTGGCCTCAAGCGCCGGCCGGGCTGATTCGCCTCAAGCGCCGGCGGGGCTGAGTGGCCTCAAGCGCCGGCCGGGCTGGGTTCGCCTCACGCGCCGGCGGGGCTGATTCGCCTCAAACGCCGGCGGGGCTGGGTGGCCTCATGCGCCGGCCGGGCTGAGGGGCTCGGTTGGGGTTGAGGTGTTGGGCTGGTTGCTTGGTTGGTTGCATTGCGTGCCGTACATCCACAAAGGCGTGGGTGTGCGGCATGTGGTGTTTTGGGGGGCAGAATGAGGGTGTGGATGGGGTTGTCGGGGCGTATTTGGCTTGTGTGGCCGGTGAGGGTGGAGTGGGGCGGGGGACGGTTGCGGCTTATCGGGGGGATTTGCGGCGTTACCTCTCCTGGTTGAGGGGGCGGGGGGTCGGTTCGCCGGAGGGGGTGCGGGGGGAGGATGTGACCGCGTTCGCGGGTGCGTTGCGGGAGGCGGGGGCGGCCGAGGCGTCGGTGGCCCGGGCTCTGGTGGCGGTGCGGGGGTTGCATCGGTTCGCGCTGCGCGAGGGGTTGGTCGCGGTCGACGTCGCGCGGGACGTGCGGCCGGGCGTGCCGAAGTCGCGGCGGGGCGAGGCGCTTTCGGTCGAGCGGGTCGAGGCGTTGTTGGCCGCCGCCTCGACGGGTGCCGCGCCGTACGGGCCGCGCGACCGGGCCTTGCTGGAACTGCTGTACGGGACCGGTGCGCGCGTTTCCGAGGCGATCGGGGCGGATCTGGACGACCTGGACCTGTCCGCGCGGACCGTTGCCCTGGTCGGGCCGGGCGGTCGCCGGCGGGTGGTGCCGTTGGGCGTGCCCGTCCTGGACGCGCTCGATGTGTACCTGACCCGGGCGCGCCCCGAACTCGCCGCCGCAGGGCCCGGCGGCGCCGCCGTCTTTGTCAACGCGCGAGGCGGCCGATTGTCACGGCAGAGCGGCTGGGCCGTGCTCCGCGGCGCCGCCGCGCGGGCCGGGCTGTCGGAGCCCATCTCCCCGCGGACACTGCGGCGTTCGTTCGCCACGCATTTGCTCGACGGTGGGGCCGATGTCCGGGTCGTCCAGGAACTCCTGGGTCATTCCTCGGTGTCCACGACCCGGGTCTACGGCCGCGAAACCCCCGATGGACCCCGTCAGGTGTACGCAGGATCCCACCCTCGGGCGCTTGACTAGATCGCCTCACATGTTGCATACGTCGGGCGGTTCGCCTTGCTGCGACCGTCCGCAACGCCATAGAGTCGCGATCCGTCGGCAAGGATTCAGGCTGACGAAGCAAGAAATGACCTGGTCGGCAAGGAGGTAAGACGACTTGTGAACGAGTCGACATTTGCTCCCGGGGGTGCCCAGCCAGGGGCGGCGCCGGGCCGTGCAGCGCCGACTACCTCTTCCTACGGGCCCGCCGACGGCCTACAGGACCAGCAGGGGACGCGCACGGACAGCGCCGCTCAGGTGGGCCAGACCGCCCCGGCCAACCAGGCCGGGCAAGACGGGCTCGATGGTCCGGACGCGCACGAGTACGCCTACGACATGTACTACTACGACGACGAGTTGCGCTACGCCGAGGAACTGCGTGGCGGACCGTTCGACCCCGACGCGGACTACGAACCGGATCCGGAGTACGCCGCGACCCTCGCCCCCGACGCCGCCACGCAGCGGCGCGAGCGGGTCGGCCCGACCGGCCGCGCCCTGCCGTACTTCCCGATTCCGGCGCCGGTGAGCGAGCACGGCCCGGCGAAGATCATCGCGATGTGCAACCAGAAGGGCGGCGTCGGCAAGACCACGTCGACCATCAACCTGGGTGCCGCGCTGGCCGAATACGGTCGACGAGTGCTGCTCGTGGACTTCGACCCCCAGGGCGCCCTGTCGGTGGGCCTGGGCGTCAACCCGATGGAGCTCGAACTCACGGTCTACAACCTGCTGATGGAGAGTCATCTCAGCGCGGACGACGTCCTGCTGAAGACGATCATCCCCGGCATGGACCTGTTGCCCAGCAACATCGACTTGTCGGCCGCCGAGGTGCAACTGGTCACCGAGGTGGCCCGCGAGACCACACTCTCGCGCGCGATCCGGCCGCTGGTCAACGACTACGACTACATCATCATCGACTGCCAGCCTTCGCTCGGTCTGCTCACGGTCAACGCGCTCACCGCGGCGAACAGCGTCATCGTGCCGCTGGAGTGCGAGTTCTTCGCACTGCGCGGCGTCGCGCTGCTGACCGAGACGATCGAGAAGGTGCACGAGCGGCTCAACCCCGACCTCGTGCTCGACGGCATTCTGGCGACGATGTACGACGTGCGCACCGTGCACGGCCGGGAGGTCCTGGCCCGCGTCACCGAGGCGTTCGGCGACCAGGTCTTCCACACCGTGATCGGACGCACCGTCAGGTTCCCCGAGACCACGGTCGCGGGCGAACCGATCACCACCTACGCCTCCAACTCGGTGGGCGCAGCCGCCTATCGCCAACTGGCCAGGGAGGTGCTCGCCCGGTGTCGCGCCGAGTGAGTCTCCCGGGTGCCGACGAACTGTTCCGGACCACCGGTGGCGCCATGCTGCGGCAACAGCAGCAGAACGCCGGCGGGGATTCGGGGGAGTCGCGCGGCACCGTGCCCGCACAGGTCCCGCCGGTCGGAGCAGGTTCCGACAGCACCGAGCGACACGAGTCGTCCGGCGCGGACGGTGGCCCCGGAGAGGCCGAACAGCACGCCGTACAACCGCATCCCGTGCCCGGTCGCCGGGAAGCACCCACGCCCTCGGGCGCGTCCTCGATGTCCGCCGCCGCCGCGGGAGTCGATCCCAACGCGCGCCCGGCGCACCGACGGACACGTGCGCAGCGCCGCCCGAGCGGACGCGAGCGACACGACGAGAAGATCACGGTCTACGTGTCGGCCGAGGAACTGATGGACCTCGAACACGCACGCCTCAGCCTGCGCGGCGACTACGGCCTGGCCGTGGACCGCGGTCGGATAGTGCGTGAGGCGGTCGCGGTGGTCCTGGCCGACCTGGAGGCGCGCGGCGAGGCGAGCATTCTCGTCCGTCGTCTGCGTGGCTCTTAAGCGACATTCGAGCGAACCCCGCTTCGCGAAGTCTCGACGGACCCGCCGGTCCCCCGAGTGGCCCAATTCGGACCACCGCCCGGCGGGTCCGTGCCGTTTCCCGCAGTCGCGGCCCGCACCATTGAGCGCACCATGTCCAACGACAACCGTCCCGACCCCACCCGACGCACCCTCGGGCGCGGCCCGGGTCGGCCCGCCGCACCCCGGGAGCCGGCCGCGGCGGCCGGGCGGACGGGATCGGAATCCACCCCGCGGCCCGTCCCGGCGCCACTCCCCGTCCCCGCTCCCGCCGCTCCCGCGCCCGATCCTGGGCCCCCGGCGGACGACGGCACCGGTTTCCGGGTCAGCCTGGCCAACTTCGAGGGCCCGTTCGATCTGCTCCTCGGCTTGATCGCGAAGCACAAGCTGGATGTCACCGAGGTCGCGCTGTCCCGGGTCACCGACGAGTTCATCGCCCACATCCGGGCCCAGGGCCCGGACTGGGACCTGGGCCAGGCCACCGAGTTCCTGCTGATCGCGGCGACCCTGCTCGACCTGAAGGCGGCCCGGCTGCTCCCGGCCGCCGAGGTCGAGGACGAGGAGGACCTGGCCCTGCTGGAGGCCCGGGACCTACTGTTCGCGCGGCTGCTCCAGTACCGGGCGTACAAGCAGATCGCGGGCATTCTGGAGGATCGCTGGGCGGAGGAGTCCCGCCGCTATCCGCGTGAGGTCTCGCTGGAGCCGCGCTATCGGGGCCTGCTGCCCGAGGTGGTGATCACCACGTCGCTGGACCGGTTCGCCAGGCTGGCGGCGAAGGCGATGACCCCCAAGGCGCCGCGGATCGTGTCGATCGAACACATCCATGTGCAGCGGGTGAGCGTGCGGGAGCAGGCGGCGATAGTGGTCGAACGGCTGCGGCGCACCGGCAGCGCGACGTTCGCCGAGTTGGCCCGGGACGCACCGGACACGCTGCACGTGATCGCCCGATTCCTGGTGCTGCTCGAACTCTTTCGCGAGTTGGCGGTGGGGTTCGACCAGGCCGAGGCGTTGGGTGAGCTGACCGTGCGCTGGACGGCCGGTTCGGACGGGGAGTCGATGGTGGGCCGGGAGTTCGACGAGTTCGACGAGTTCGACACGGTGGTGCGCGAGGGCGAGGAGGACGCGTGAGCGACGACGAGGGCTTTTGGATCGAGCCGGACGACGAGACGGCCGGGCCGGAGGCCGCCGTGCCCGCTCCCAGGGCCGCTCGGGTCCGGACCCCGCCGCCCACCCTGCCGGTGTCCAACGGTCCGCTCCCGGCGGCTCTGGAGGCCATCCTGATGGTGGTTCAGGAGCCGGTCTCCGAACACCTGCTCGCCGAGGTGCTCGATCGCCCGCTCGCCGAGGTGCTGGCCACGCTGCGCACCCTGGCGCTGGAGTACACCGCTCAGGGCCGCGGCTTCGACCTGCGCGAGGTGGCCGGTGGCTGGCGGTTCTACAGCCGCCCCGAGCACGCCGCCGCCGTCGAACGCTTCGTCCTGGACGGCCGGCAGTCCAGGCTGACCCAGGCCGCCCTGGAGACGCTCGCCGTGGTGGCCTATCGCCAGCCGGTCAGCCGCGGCCGGATCTCCTCGGTGCGCGGGGTCAACTGCGACGGGGTGATGCGCACGCTGCTGGCGCGCGGCCTGGTGGAGGAATACGGCGTCGAGTACGAGACCCAGGCCACGCTGTACCGCACCACGGAGTTCTTCCTGGAGCGGATGGGCCTGCGTTCGCTCGACGAGTTGCCGGAATTGGCCCCTTTCCTGCCCGAGATCGAGGCGCTGGAGGCGGAGGGCGAAGGGCCCCCGGACGGCTTCGCGACCCGCGCGGCGTCCCCGCTTGCGCGGAGCGGGGATACTGGGAGGGATACCGGGGCGGTGCACGCCGACCTCGACGACGGCGAGACGACTACGGAAGTTTGATGGCACCCACCAACAGGCAAGGCTCCGGCGGCAACGACCGAGGCAACGAACGCTCGGTGAACAAGCGCGGGGGCACCGGGCGCGGCAGCAACACTCCGCAGCCCCGCCGGGTCGCCGACGACAATCGTCGAGGCGGCGCGGGTGGGCAGCCGAAGTCGGGCGCGGCGGGTGGCAAGGACCGCCGCCCGTCGGCGAGCACCGGTCGCCCGGACCGCCGTCCCACCACGATGCGCTCCACCGAGCGCAACGAGCGCGAGCAGCAGGAGGGCGTCCGCCTGCAGAAGGTGATGGCGGACGCGGGCATCGGCAGCCGCCGGCACTGCGAGAACCTGATCGAGGCCGGCCGGGTCCAGGTCAACGACGAGCGGGTCACCGAGCAGGGCAAGCGGGTCGACCCGGACACGGTGGAGATCAAGGTCGACGGGATGCGCATCCCGACCCGCCCGGCGGAGACCTACATCGCGTTCAACAAGCCGACCGGCGTGGTGTCCACCATGTTCGACCCGGACGGCCGGTTCACCATCGCGGACTACATCACCGAGTTCGAACAGCGCCTGTTCCACGTCGGCCGGCTGGACACCGAGACCGAGGGCCTGATCCTGCTCACCAACCACGGTGAGCTGTCCAACCGACTGACCCACCCCCGGTACGAGGTGCGCAAGACCTACCTCGCCTCGATCCAGGGCCCGATCCCGCGCGACCTGGGCAAGAAGCTCAAGGCCGGGGTCGAGTTGGAGGACGGCGTCGCCCGCGCGGACAGCTTCCGGATCGTGGACAGCGTCGGGCACAACTACCTCGTCGAGGTGGTGCTGCACGAGGGTCGCAAGCACATCGTCCGGCGCATGCTGGCCGAGCTGGGCTTCCCGGTCGAGCGGCTGGTGCGCACCCAGTTCGGCCCGATCCAACTCGGCGACCAGAAGCCGGGCCGCACCCGCCGGTTGTCCAACGAGGAGATCGGCCTGCTGTTTCGCCAGGTCGACCTGTAGGACCCTTCGCAGGTTTCGTCGCGTTTCGGCGCGGGCAGCCAACTGCCTTGACGGCCGCAGTAGTTCCACTTCCGGGTGGAACCGCTGCGGCCGTTGTTCGTATCTGGCCGATTCGGTTCCGCCGGCCTGCCCGATGGTGCATCGTGGAAGCCCGCACGGGGGTGCCCGGGTATTGGCCGAATAACGGTTCGGAACCGAGCGTGTGCCAGTGATCGCGATCGGTGCCCGCAACCCCCCATGTGCTGCTAGAACGTTGCCGAATACCCGAGGTGTGCCTCGCGCACGCGGGGCCGACAGCAGGGGGGACGCCACTTTGGTGCTGCCTGTCCGCCGGGGAGCGCCACGGCCGGCGCCCTCCACACGGCGTCCACGGCGGTTGGCCACCGCAGTTCTGTTCGGCGCGCTCGTGGTGGCGCTGACACCCGGCGCGGCCCGGGCGGCGGACCCCGCGGTGGGCGATCCGAGCCTGAAGGTCGAGCCGATCTCGTACGCGGTCCTGGTCGACGAGTCCGGCAGTCTCAAAGGCCCCGACCTGGACCGGGAGAAGGACGCCGCGACGCTCGCCGCGATCGGCGAACTCTCACCCGACTCGCGAGTGGGCGTGATCGGCTTCGGCAGCGGCGCCGGCGCGAACCCGCCGGTGGACGTGGTCTGCGCACTGACCGTGGTGTCCGACCCGGCGGCGGCCAAGTGTGCCGAGAAGCTGCACGCGCGCACCGACCAGGAGGGCAACAACACCGACATCCCGGCCGCACTGCGCCAGGGCGTGAACATGCTGGCCGGGGCACCCGCAGGGCAGGCCAAGGTGCTGTTCGTGCTGACCGACGGCGCGATGTCGGTCGGGCCCGGCGAAGGCTACGGCAACGACCCCGCCCGGATCCCGGGCGAGTTGGACAAGGGCCTGACCGCCGCGCTGGCCCAGGCGAAGGCGGCCGGCGTACAGATCTGGCCACTGGGCTTCGGCAGCGGGATCGACGCCGCGCAACTGGCCCGGATGGCGGCCGGCGGCGCGCCGTCGACGTGCTCGGAGCGGCCCGCGGACAAGCCCGCGGCGATAACGGTCAAGGATTCCGGCGAGGTCGTGCAGACCCTGCAGAAGGCGTTCGCGACCGCGCGCTGCGCCGGGGTCACCCAGACCGACTCGACCGAGGTGAACGGCGAGGCCGACCTGAACGTGACGATCCCGGCGATCGCCACCGACGTGGTCATCCAGGTGCAGAAGGCCGCCGGCGAGATCGAGACCACGTTCTTCGATCCGGACGGCAAGCAGGCCGACAACGCGCCGGGCACCGAGCGGCGCGGGCAGGGCTCGCGCACCGAGACATTGCGGATCACCGATCCCGTCGCGGGCAAGTGGCGGATCCACCTCAAGGCCCGCCCCGGGGTCTTTGGGCCGGTCAGCGCGGCGGCGCTGTGGCAGGGCGTGGTCAAGTCCTACGTCCAGCTCAACCCGCCGCAGCCCAGCGCCGACGAGTCGGTCAAGTTCAGCGTCTTCCTCCAGACCCGGGAGAAGAACCTGACCGATCCGGCCGCGCTCAAGGGCGTCACCGTGTCCGGCCACGTCGAGGGACCCGGACTCAAGGCGGACATCCCGCTTCGCCCCGGCGACAAGGGCGAGTTCTTCAGCGACTACCGGATCCCGGGCGGCATCACCGGCCCGGTCAGCTTCACCGGCACCATCACCGCGCCGGGCGTGGCCGGCACCCGGGAGGTCAAGACGGTCACCCTCGGCGGGGGACCGGCCGCGGTCTCGGCCGAGATCAAGTGGGGCGACAACACGATCGAACCCGGCGGCAGCGTGGCCGGCACCGTCTCCTGGAAGGTCAACGACAACAAGCCGCACAACCTGCGGGTGATCGCCGACTTCCCGGCCGACACCGGGCTGCGGATCACCGGGGCCGAGCAGAAGGTGACCACCGGCGCCGACAACTTCGGCTTCGAACTCGCCTTCGGCAAGAACATCGCCAAGGGCGACCACACCGGCCGGGTCCGGGTGCTGGACACCACCGACGGCGACCGGGTGCTCTTCGAGACCACCCGCACCATCACCGTCGAACCGCCGCCGGGCTTTTGGGACGAGTACCTGTGGCTGGTGATCGGGGGCGTCGTGCTGCTCGCACTGCTGCTCGCGTTGTTCGGCTTCCTCGCCAAGCGGCGCGGGCGGGCACGTCGGATCGGACCGATCGCGCTGCGGCTGTACCGCGACGGGCAGCCGATCGGCGTGGAGACCCGGCCGCTGAACGAGCGGGCCGAGGCGATGTGGTTCCGGCTGGACACCACCGGCTTCCCGCCGCAGTTGATTCCGCTGTACATGCACGAACCCGGAACCGCGTGGATCGTGCGGCGAACCGCGGCGACCGGCACTCTGGACGTGGAGACTCCGCTCGGCGCACACCTGCACCTGGAAGCGGGCCGGCCCACCGAGGTCGAGCCCGGGCTCGCGCTCGGCTTCACCGACGATCGGGTCCAGCACGGGCCGCCCGCCGACGCGAGTCCCGGTTCGGGTGATCCCTACGGCTCGTACGGCGCGGCCCCGACCGGGTCGCCGCGACCGTACGGCGAGAACGCCTACGGATCCGATCGGCCGTACAACCCGTACGGCCCGTACGGCACGGGACCCGCCGCGGATCCCGCGCCCGGTGCGGGCCCCGACGACACCACGTTCGGCTACGGACCCCCGCGCTGAGCGCGAACCGGGGTCCCCGGCACCTGAACTCGCACGTCACGCACTTTTCGAGGAGGGCCCGTGGCAGCGCAAGGCCGCAGGGGCATGTCCATCCACCAGTCCATGCTGTTCGTGGGTCTGGGCGGTACCGGATGTCTGATCGGAGCCGAACTCGAACGCCGGCTGCGTGAGGAGCTGTGCGGTGCCGACGGCACCGGCCTGATGCAGCGGCTCGGTGGCCAACTGGCCCCGTACCAACTGCCCAACTGCATCCAGTTCGTCTACGCCGACCTCAACGAGAACGAGTTGCAGCGCCAGCGACTGCGCGCCGCGCCGCCCGCGCACCGGGCCGCCGCGGACCGCAACGCGCACCTGACCACCCAGCTCGTACCGCCGCTGAACACCTATCCGGAAGTGGCCCGTTCGCTGCGGATCAACGCGGCGGAGGAGACCATCCCGTGGTTGCCCGCCCGCGAGGGCGAGCCGCGGGTGACGCCGCTGCGGCGCGGCGCGGGGCAGTTGCCCACCGTCGGCCGCGCGGCCCTGTTCGAGACCTTCCGGCACGGACTCGCGCCCGCGATGGACCCGTTGCGTCGTGCGGTCGGCCTGATCAGCAACGGCAACGACCACCTGATGGCGCTCAGCGGCAGCCAGAACAACCGCAACACGTGCGACGTGTTCGTCGCCTTCTCGGTCGCCGGCGGCACCGGTTGCGGGATCTTCTACGACTACCTGCACCTGATCGGCGAGGCGTTCTCGCAGGGCTACGACGGGATCAAGATCTATCCGCTGGTGCTGATGCCGTCCGCGTTCGACGACGAACGCGGCGGCGGGCGACCCGCGGTGCTCAACGCCGGACGGGCGCTGCTCGACCTGTTCCAACTGGTCGACGACCAGAACGGGCAGTACGCGCAGGAGGAACTCGACACCGGGCTCGGCGCGCCGGCGGGCAACCTGGCGGTGCGCTACCCCGGGCTGGAGTCCACCCGGCTCAAGGCGGGCACCGTCCAGACCGGCTTCCTGTTCAGTCGCACCAGCGGGATCGAGCGCGAGGACCTGCACCGCTCGGTGGTGTCCCTGGTGATGTCGCTGATCGGCACCGGACTCAACTCGGGCGGACCCGAGTTGGAGAACGCGGTCATCCAGGGCGACCTGTACCAGTCGTTCGCGGACAGCTTCATCAACGAGGGGGTCCGCCGCGAGATCCCGGCGCCCAGCGGGATCGGCGCCTGTGGGGTGTCCACCAGCCTGGTCGCCTCGATGGCCGTACCGGTGGACGAACTCGCCGACATCGTCGCGGGGCGACTGCTCGCCCAGGCCGTGCGCGACCTGACCTCGGACGTGCGGGTATCGGCCGAGGCCAACCTGGAGCAGATCAAGTCCTTCATGTCGGTGTCCGGCCTGGGCGAACTGTGGTTGTGCGCACCGCCGCACGTCGCCGACCCGGCGCCGGCCAAGGGCGCCGCGGGCATCATGCAGGCGCTCAACGCGCGGACCCGGGCGATGGAGCAGGCCCTGCGTCAGCAGGAGGCCCAACTGCGCTCGCACACCGCACAGTTGGCCGAGGACTTCAACCACGCCCGCGGGATTCGGCAACTGCTCGCCGACGGCGACCTGTTCCGGGCCCGCCGGGTGCTCTTCGGCGATCGACGCTTGTACAGCGACTCGGATCGGCCCGGGGCGGCCGGACTGCTCGCGCACTGCAGCACCGAACCGACCCCGCCCCCCGGCATCACCGTGAACGCGCCGCACATACCGGCGATCAAGGACCGCGCGGGCGGCGTGGTCAAGGCCAAGTGGGGCGACCCCGAGGTGCAGCGCGCACTGGGTGCGCAGCAGCAGTGGTTCGAGTGGCGCTCGCGGCGCAACTGGCATGCCCAGTGGGGCGGTCAGGCCGAGGTGTGGGACCGCAAGATGATCTACCTGCGGCAGGTGGTGGACGGCCTGGGACAGGCGTTCAACGACCACCGCGACCAGGAGGAGGCGAACTTCGGCCGGGCCACCCGCGAGCTGTACCGGCAGCGCTCGGGGGTCTCCTACCTGCTGCCGCCGCAGGGCAACCTGGAGTCGTTCTACCGCCAGGTGTTGCGCCGCTTCGTGGACCGCGAGCGGCTGCCCGAGACGGCCGGCGCCGCGCAGATCGTCGGCAAGCTGCTCGGCGCGGGCATCTGGCAGCGCGCCTACGAACTGGGCGAGGAGCGCGAGGGCGGCCAGCTCGCCGTCACCTACGTGCGCGACCAGATCAAGCAACTGGTCAAGACCCTGTTCGTGCAGGCCGGCGAGCTCAACGCGCAGCCGCTGTTGCCGCCGGTGCGCGACCTGCTCACCCGGGCGGCCACCCGGCGCGGCGCCGCGGTGGGCGAGGAGGACCTCGAACAGTTCGTGCAAAAGCTCGCGGGCATGTTGCCCAACGGCTTCTCGCCCGAGGGCAGCGGCGAACTCAAGGTGCTGATCGCCCACCCGGGCACCTCGCACGACATGGAGGTGCGGCAGTACCTGGAACGCATGCTGAACATCCCCAACGAGCCGTCCCGCAAGATCGAGTTCCGCGCGGTCGAGCAGGAGTCGATCGTGGTGGTGCTCTTCCGCAGCGCGATGAGCCTGACCGAGGTGCCCGAGGTGCGCCAGGTGCTCGCCCAGTGGTCGCGCTCGCTGGACCGGCAGGATCCGGTCGACTTCCTCAAGTGGCGTCAGCGGTTGGGCTTCACCTACGACTGGCTGGCCACGACCGAGGGGCACCGGGCGTACATCCTGCACCGGTTGTTGTGCGCGATGTGGAACGGGCAGGTCGAGGTCGCGCGCGGGGACCGGTCCTCGCCCGAGGTGATCGACATCCGGCTGCCGCACGGGCCGACCGTGATGAAGCTGCCGCTGCGCCCGTTCGACCGGGCCTCCTCGTGGGGCAGCCTGCTGCGTGCATACGAGGAGTGGACGCTGACCGACGACGCCTCGGTGCGCCGGGAGTTCGCCAAGCAACTGATGCTCACCTATCCCGAGGGCCTGGGCTCGCGGGTGAGTGAACCCGCGCCGCTGTACCGGCACTTCGTGCACGAGGTCGCACCGCGACAGATCAAGGTGCTCAAGGAGCTGCGCGATCGGCTGCCGGAGCGCAGTCGGGGCTGGGCGGAGGAGCTGCTGCGGTTGTGGGAGGTCACCCTGCCCGCCGCGCTCGACCTGTCCTTCCCGCACCAGAGCAGCACCCGGGACTCGCTGCGCGAGCTGGAGTACGACGACCCGGCGGCGGGCGTCGGCGACGGGTTCGGTGGGCGCGGCGACGGGTCCGATCGGCGGGACCGGGACCGGGACGAGCGCGGCACCGGCCGGGAGCGGCGGTCGGCCGAGCGGGTGCGCGACGAGCGCGACGATCGGGACGAGTGGACCGGGCGACGGGACCCGCGGCCGGTTCGCGACGATCGCGATGATCGGGACGACCCGGGCGGTCCGCGCGAATGGCGGGATCGACCGCCGCGTGACCCGCAGGAGTGGCGCGAGGCGCGCGACCCGCGCGAGTTGCCCGAGACCGGCGACGTGCGCCGGCCGAACCTGGACAAGCCCGGGCAGCGCGACCGCGACCGGGACGAGCGGGACGGCCCGGATCGGTCGGACCGCCCGGATCGGCCGCCGGCCGCCGAGCGGAGGTCCCGGCGGGAGCCGTACGACCCCTACGACCCGTACGACCCGGGGGAGTCGCGCGAGACCCGGGGGCCGCTGGACGCGCGGGGCGCGGGCGATCCGCACGATCCCTACCGGGCCCGGGACGCCCGCAGCCCGTTCGACCCGCGCGAGCGGGCCGGGCGCGAGGACCGCGACCCCGAGGACCGCACGGTGCGGCTGGACGGCCTGGACCGCACGCGGCCGCTGCCGGACGAGCACGACGAGCGCGAACTGCCCGGGGGTGGCTGGTGACCCACTCCGTCGACGCGGGCGCACCACACCCGTTGGTGGTCGTGGTCGACCTGCGCACCGAGTACGAAGCGGTGATGGCGGCCCGGCGGTTCGCCGACGTCCAGACCGCGTACGCGCGTACCCGGGTGCCCGCCGGCACCCTGAACGTGGCCGCCGACCGGGTGCTCGTGCTCGACTCCGTGGACGAACTGGTCGCCCACCGGCGGGCCTACGAACGCATCTTCGGCAGCGACTACATCCGGGTCGTGTGCGTCGCGGTGGGCTCGCCCGTGGACGGCTCGATCGTGCTGCGCCGCCCGGGCCAACTCGTGGGCACCGACGCGGCCACGTTGTGGGTCGGCGACGTCCGGGGCACCGATTGGGCCCCGGGCCGGGCGCCCGGGACCACGCTGCGCCCGGACGACGCGGACGCGCTCGCGCCGCTGGTGGACGTGCTCACCGAGCCCGAGGTGTTCGATCAGGTGCTCGCCGGGGTGACCGAGATGCCCCGCTCGATCGCGGCGCCGGGACTGAACGCGTTCGTGCACCGGATCCGCGACGACGCGGTACAGCGGGCTCGGATCCGCGCGACACAGCGGCTGGTCGGCACCGAGGGCGGGGTGGACGAGCCCTGGCCCGAGCCGCTCGCGGCCCTCGCCGACAACCAGGGCGCCGGGCTCGCCGCGGCCGGCGGCGGCATCCGCGAATGTGTGCGCGCCGACAGCCCGCTCGGCGCCCGGTGGGCGCACGCCGACCAGGGTTTCGGGCACGCGCAGCGGCGCCTGGCCGCGCTGGCCGGACCGCTCGCGCTGTACGGCACGGCCGGTCGCGACGGGCGCTCGATCCACGACGGGGTCGTCGAGTCCGCGACCGCGCTGGGCGAATATCGGGACCTGGTCCGGCAGACCGTGGGCCGGGGCGCGGCCGGCTTCGACGCGGACGGACGAGCCTGGCTGGACCAGGTCGGCGTGCTGCTCCCCGAGCCCGCCGGGCTGAGCGTGACCTCGGTGGCCGGCGCGCTGCGCGAGCGCACCGCCGCCGCCTTCGACCGACCCGAGGGGCTGCGCGGACTGGCCGAGCGGCTGCGCGAGTTGGCCGACCGGATCAGCCCCGGCGCGGGTGCCTCCCGAGCCTTCGAGGTGGACCGGATCTGCTCGGACGCCTTCCTCGCGCACTACACCCGCCCGCCCGCCTTCCCGCTCGGCTCGGCCCACGTCGGGGTCGCCGGCGGGCTGCTGGTCGGTGCGTTCCTGACCGCGCTGTGGCCCGCCTTCGCGGTGGTCGGCGCCGCGCTCGCGGTGCTGCTCGTGGTGTTCGGGTCGACGCTGATCGCGCTGCGCCGCCCCGACCGGCCGGGCCACGCCATGCTGCCCGCCGAGGCGTTGGCGATGATCGTGCCGGCCGGCCTGATCGCGCTGGTCGGCGCGGTCGGCGGGGTGCTCGCCGGGCGTGCCTGGGAGCCGCCGACCGGCGTCGGTCCGCTCGCCCTCGTGCTCGGCCTCGCCGTGCTCGTGGTGCTGCCCGGTCTGGACTGGACCCAGCGGGTGCGGCGCTGGGAGCGGATGTTGGCGCTCGGTGCGGCCGGCGGGGCGCTGCACGCACTGCACGCGCTGCTGGTGCGCACGATGTGGAACGACTGGGCGCTGGCGGGTCCGCGCCGCGAGGCGGTGGACCGGGCGATCGTGCTGGCCGCGCTGCTGGAGGAGAGCGCCAAGGTGCTCGCCGAGGACGCGACCGCGGTCGAGCGGCAACTCGGCACCGAGGCGGCCGGTCCCGAACCGACCACGACCGGGTACGGCATCGGCGGCCCGCCGACCCCCGGTCGCCCCGCGCCGCCCTCGACGCCGCCGCCGAGCGCGGGCCCGAGTCTGTACGACGTCGTGCTCGGCGACCTGGTGGACGGGCTGCACGCGGCGTTCGAACCGATGTGGGCGCTGCTCGAAGGGGACCCGGCGGAGGCGTCCCGGCAGGGCACGGAGGCCGAACTGCGGCGCGTGTTGCGCTCGTACGCCGACCACCTGGCGCACCACGGGATCCAGGCCGCGCCGCCGTTCGCGCGCCGTACCCAGGACCGCCCGCACGTCGCGAACGCGGCCGGCGGCGACGCGGACCGGATCGCCGGGCTGCTCGCCCAGCCCGCGGACCGGTCCATGCTGCAACTGTGCGCCACCGACCAGTTGATGCTGCTCGACCACGTCCCCACGCACATTCGCAGTGTGCGCTTCGCGCCGCGCGGGGTCCGGCCGGCCGTTCGCGAGGCCCTGCGTGAGCGCGGCGACGGCCAACTCGTGGACCACGAGCTGGTGTGGACCGGCGGTGGTCGGATGGCCGGCGTGTTGCGCCTGCTGCCGCTGCTGCCGGGTTCGGTGGACGACGCGCGGATGTGGGAGGAGAGCGTCGACGGTGGGCCGAGCGGCGGCCCGGACCACGCGGGCGGATCGAGTGCCCGGCGCGACGACGGATGGGCCTCGTGAGCCCGGCCGCCGGGCGGCCGGGCGAGGCCGGGGAGGAAAAGCTCGGCTACACCGACCCCGAGGGCCGGTCGGTGGAACGCCGCGTCGAGTTCGGCCCGGACCACCCGCCCGTGCCCGGCCGACTCTTCCGCGTCCGCGACGTGCGGGACCTGGAGGACGGCAGCACGTTCGTGCAAAAGCGCCTCGGTGCGCTGGACGCACGTCGCCGGGCCGGTGCCGAGGCCGGCCTGGAGACCGAGATCCGGGTGCTGCTGCGGCTCGCGCGCACCTTCGGGCCGCACGATCACCCGCGTGAACTGGCCCGCATCGCCGGGCACGACTTCGACGGCGTCGAGCCGTTCCTGCTGCTCGAGTCGGTGCCCTGCCCGCCCGCCGAGGACGTGGTGGGCAAGCTGCTGACCGAGGAACAGGACGCCTTCCGACGGGCGCTCTTTCGCACCGTCCGGCACCTGGAGACGGCCGGCGTCGTACACGGCGACCTGACCCCCACCAGCGTGCGCTGGCAACGCGAGCAGCGCCGGTTGTACGTCGCCGACTTCGACCACGCCGCACTCGCGGGCGAGCCGCGCAGCAGCCTGGGCACCGCACTGTGGGCCGCGCCGGGCCCACTGCGCGGCCCCGGCCCGGCCGACCCGCGCGACGATCTGTGGTCGGCCGCCCAGGTCGCCTATCACGTCACCATCGGCCGCCCGGTCCGACAGGGCATGGTCCCGGCCGGGGTGGAGAGCCAGGGTCTGCTGTACGACCTGTTCCAGGGCGTGTTCGAGGTGGACCCGCAGCGCCGGCCGGGCGCGGCGGAACTGCTGCGTCGGCTCGCCGAACCGGACCCGTACGTACAGGGCCACGCCCAGTACGACCCGCTCGCCGAGGGGCGCCGCGGCTACGAGGCGGCCCTGCAGCGCAAACGCCGAAGGATGCCGGTCCAGGGCCAACCGCCGCCGTCGGGCACCGGCCCCGAGACCCCGCCGACCGTCCACCTCCCGCCACCGGGCGGCATCCCGCCGAAACCGGCGAATCCACCGGTGCCCGAGCCGAGGCCGGGCCGGTTCCGGCTCTTCGGAAAGAACCAACCGAGTTGAACGCGACGGCAGGTGAGGTCGGCTGATGTTGCATCAGATCGTGTACCGCTGGGACCCCGACGGGCTGGTCGGGCGGCGCGGCATCGTCCCGGTGGCCACCTCCCTGGGCCGCGACGAGCTCTTCGGCTGGCACAGCCGCACCCGGCTGGCCGAAGCGGTCACGATGGACTACGGCGACCCGGCCTGCCCGGCCTCCAGCGTGTGTCTGCTCGACACCCCGCTGGGCGTGGCGCTGGTGCGCCGCGCGTTCACCGCCGACGCGCGCCGGCAACGCCTGAACAACTCCGCGCACGTCCTGGTCGGTCCCCGGGACAGCATCGCGCCGTTCGACGCCATCGCGTGGGGCTCGCTGGACGCGTCGGCGCCGGGCGCGCTCGATCCCGACCGGGTCCCGGCCGGCTACGGCCTCCGGCCGCTCGCCGACGAGCGGCTGGCCGAGGCGTTCGAACTCGCCGCCGGCGGTCTGCACGAGCGGGCCCGCCGGCTCGGCGACCCGCTGGAGGTGTTCACCGCCGCGGTGCTGCGCCGCCCCCGGGCCCGGGTGGCCCTGCTGCCGGCCTCCGCCGAGGACGGCACGGCGCTGCTGTGGGGCCTGCAACACCTGCTCACCGCGCTGCTGCCGGGGCCGTGGACGTTCTCCACCTTCGAGATCGACGACACCGCCCCCGATCCCAAGGGCGCGCCCCGATTCGTCACCCTGCCCCGGACGCCCGCCGCCGGGCCCGGAACCCGGGTCCGGGTCGACCTGACCGGACGCGACGAGCCGTTCGACACGCATCGCGAACTCGCCCGGCGGATGGTGAAGCACTACGTGGGCGAGGGGTGGGCGGGTTTCCATCGGTTGCTCAACACCCCCACCGAGGTGCACACGCTGCCCGAGGCGAACCGGGTGGCGGAGATCCGCAGCCGGCTGGACGCGCTCGGCGTCCGCCAGGAGACCCGGACCAGGCGCGCGACGACCGGAGTTCGGGCGGAGCCGCCGGAGGCGGGCACTCGGGAGATGCCCCGGGTGCCACCCCGGACGGCGCCCGCCGCCGCCCCACCGGCCGCCGCCGCGGCGACCGGCCCCATCGACCCGAATCGACCCGAGGTGCGCTGCCCCTATTGCCTGGACCTGATCCGGTGGAACGAGAACGACCTCTACGAACGCGACGACCGGCTGCGCTACGAACGGGTGGACCTGAGCACCGTCACCGACCCGGTCAAGCGCTACGACCGGATGCGCGCGACCTTCATGCGCTGTCCCAACCCCGCCGGAGACGAGGACCGCGAGCACTACCTGCCGACCAACTACCTGATCCACGAACCACCGTTGGTGATCGGACTGATCGGTGACGGTCTGTCCGGCAAGACGCACCTGCTCGCCGCGATGATCGCCGAGATCGACGCGGGCGGACTGCGCCCGTACGGCGTGACGCATCTGCCGGTGGATCCCGAGCAGCACCTGGACTACCTGCGCAATCGGGTCGACCCGCTCCGGCGCGGGACGATGCTCGCGACCACGGTCAACCACCAGGGCAACCTGGTGGAGTTCGCCGACGCGCTGCTGTTGCGCACGGCGGGCCGGACCCGGCCGATCGCCTTCTTCGACGTCAGTGGCGAGGACCTGGCCAGGGGCGGCCGGGAGATGCAGTTCCTGGCCGCCGCCGACGCGTTCGTCTTCGTGGTGGACCCCGTGGTCGCGGTCGACCTGCCCGAGCTGCGCCGGCTGACCGGCGACGGCGAGGACCCGTTCGGTGCCTACCGGGGCGACCGGACCTTCGCCGCGGTGATGGACCGGCTGCCGAGGGAGGCCGAGCTGCTCGCCCAGCCGGTCGCGGTCGCGGTGACCAAGTCCGACCTGATCCGGTTCGAGCCGCCGGTGGACGCCTGGCTGGGCTCGCACCCGCCCAGGCCCGGCCGGGTGGACCCGGCCAGGATGGACGCCGAGAGCCGCGACGTGTACTCGTTCCTCTACGCCCACGACGCGGTCGCCTGGCTCAGTCCGTTCGAGGAATTCCGGCGCTGCACGATGCATTTCGTGTCCGCCACCGGGGCGCGCGACCGGGACGGCCGCTTCCCCGGCGGCATTCGGCCGCGTCGTGTTCTCGAACCCGTCGTGTCGATCCTGGCGATGTGCGACATGCTCGACCAGGCCGGGGTCGAACGCGTGGGGGTGTGAGATGGCGTCGGGGACCGGAGCGGACGAGCGCGATCCGCTCGATCAGGTCGTGTATCGGTGGAGCTATGGGGACCTGTTCGGCCGTCAGGGCATGGGTCCGGTCGCCGGCTCGCCGGATCCCCGGGAGCTTCGGGAGTGGGACCGGGGACTGAACAGCCATGTCTCGATGGACCGTTCACTGCCGGAGACGCCCGAG
>NZ_JBHZAV010000075.1:0-45506 GCF_042754445.1 Embleya sp. NPDC059213 | reverse complement strand
AAGTTTCTCTTGTCCTCGTGTGTAACCGAACGTGTTTGTGGGTCGTGGTCCGAGCGAGGTCCGGCGAGCACGGCGAGGAGACGACGGGTCATGGGCAATCGCCCCACCGACTGGAACGCGATCGGCCTGAGTACCGATCCCACCCCGGGCGACCCCGTTCGGCTGGACACGCTGATCACCTCGATGGAGAGCCTGGGGCGGGTCGCCCGCGAGATCGACGAGGCGTTGAACTCGGTTCTGGACAAGACCGGCAAGGGCGCCTTCGTCGGGCAGACCGCCGACGCGCTGCGGGACAAGATCAGCGGCCCGCTCCGCGAGTTCGTGACCAGCATCGCCGACGCGTTCGAGAACTCGGCCAAGGCGCTGCGCCCGTACGCGGACACGATGCGAGAGCAACAAAGGACCGCAGACGCGGCCTTGACCACCGGTCGGGACCTGGCCCCGGAGGACCCACAGCGCGCCGAGCACGGGAAGACCGCGCGCGCCGCGGGCACCATCCTGCGCACCCAGGCCGAGACCGCCGCGAAGGTGCTCAACAGCTCGGCGACCGGGATCAAGCAGCCGGTCTCGGGCTGCGACCTGTTCTGGGAGGCGTTCAACTGGCTGGCGATCATCCTGATCCTGCCCGCGCTGCTGTTGGGCGGCCCGTTGGCCCTGCTCGCGATCGGGATCAACCTGGTCCTGTTCGTCAAGACCGCGGTGGACGTCGCGAACGGCAAGGCCGGGCTGCTCGATCTGTTCCTGGCGGGCCTGGGGATGATCGCGCCGACCACCAAGGGCCTGAACCTGCTCAAGCTGTTCAAGGACGGCGCGAAGTTCATCTGGGACAAGGGCCTCAAGGGCTTCGTCCAGGGCGCGTGGGGTGCCCTCAAGGGTGCTTTCGGCGCGGGCGCGTTCCGTTCGTTCGCCTTCATCCCGGGCCTGAAGGACTTCGCCCGACTCGCGGGCGGCTGGGTCAAATCGGGTGCCCTGTGGGTGGGTGGGGCGGTGCTGAAGTTCCCGTCGTGGGCCGCCGGCGCGTTCACCAAGGGCGGCCTCGCGGTGGTCCAGGGCTTCAAGGCGATACCGGCCCTGTTCCGCGGCCTGCCCGGCATGATCAAGGGAGCCGCGGGCAGCACCTGGAAGTTCCTCAAGTCCGAACTCGGCGGCAGCAAGTGGCTGCGGTTGATCCTGCCGGTCGACGCGGCCGAGATCAGCCGGTTCGGCCTCAAGCGCGCGTTGCAGATCGGCTTCTACGAGCGCGGTGTGCTGGGCAAGTTCCGCTTCGCCTCGCCGCTGCTGAGCGCGGGTGGGCGCGGCCTGAGCCAGATCCCGACGCCGCCGCTGCACGGGGTGGGCGCGCTGCCCGAGATGCCGGTGGGCGACCTGGCCCGGATCCGGGCCGGTGACTGGTCCGGGTTCGGTGCCAACGAATTGCGGATGAACGCGCTCGACCTGCCGACGACGAACCTGACCGTCACCTCCCCCGGCGGTCTGCACGTCCCCGCCTCCCTGGGCGAGGTGATGCAGTTCGCCCCGGACGCGGTGCGCCGGATGGACGCGCTCGTGGACCTGGGCGCGCGGGACATGCGGATGGTGCAGATCGGCGACTGGGCCAAACTGCCGACGCCGGCGAACAGCGGTCGGCTGGAGCTCAACGCGGTCCACTCGGTCGGACAACTCTCCCCGACCACCGGCGCGGCTGGCGCGGTGCACGCGCTGCCCACCCCGTCCGCGCTCCCGAGCGTCACGCACACCCCGTCGCCGACCTCGCTGTCCGCGCTCGACCTGGTGCACAACGGCGGCACGCAGCGCCTGAACCTGCCGTCCGCACTCACCGGCAACCTCCCGAGCGGCGCCACCGGCATCGGGCACGTGGTCAACCCGAGCCTGAACCACGGACTGACCACGCCGGGTCTGCCCGCCGTCGGCGCGGCCGGCCACGCCCTGCCGGCGCCGAACCCGACCACGTCGGGCCTGACCAACCACGGGCTGACCAACCACGGCCTGGCCGGCCCGGGTCTGCCCGGCCACGGCGCCCCCGGCCCGCATGTGGAGTTCAGGCCGACCGAGTTCGGCTCGTCGGCGAACCCGTCCGCACCGAGCCCGACCGCGCTCGCGGGCGGCCCGCCGCCGACGGCGCCGGTCCCCGACCACGCCGGGAACGCGCTCAACCTGCTCGACCACGGCCCGAAGACGCCGCTGCGCTCGGGCTCACCGGCCGACGCGGGCGCGCTGCCGCCGGTCCCGCCGCCGCACGGCCCGGGCGGCGGCGCCGAGTTGCGCCCCGGCACGCCGAACGCGAACCAGGTGGCCGTCGCACCGCCCACGGCGCCCGGCAACGGCCTGACCGGCCCGTCCAACCGGCTCACCGGTGCCCAGTTGGAACAGCTGTGGCAGCGCGAGTCGGACCGGATCGGCGCCTTGTTCGGCAGGGCCGACCATCCGCAGTGGGCCGACCGGGTCGAGGCATGGCGCGACCTGACCTCGGCGCGGAACGAACTGGGCCGGGCCCAGCAGGTGTTGCACGACCTGAGAATCCGCCCCGACGGGCCGTCCACACCATCCGTGTACGAGCGCAACGCCGGAATCGCGGTGGAGACGGCCTCGACGAAGGTGGAGACCGCGCTCACCCGGCTGGACTCGCTCGGCGTGGATCCGGCCCGGATCGACAAGGGCATGGCCGAACTCCGGGCGCAAAGCCTGCTGGAGCGCCCGCGACTGGTCGGCGGCAGCCACCACGACCTCGGCGGCGGCAGCAGCGGCGGCACGCTGCCGCCGACGTCGGCCGCCGGGAGTGTCGTGCCGCCGAACCCGAACATCGCCCCGCACGTCGGTCCCGGCGCGACCTTGCCCGAGGGTGCGGTCGTACACATACCGGTGAACGACGGCTACCGGACCACCGATCCCGCCACCGGCCGCTCCATCCGGTACGGCAACGACGGGCATGTCCTCGACGAGGGCCTCGCGCTGCACTCGCCGAACGAGCCCCGGTTCATCGTCGACGACGGCGCCGGCCGGCCGGTTTTGACCGACGTGCACGGGACCCCCGTCACCGGCGTCGAGGTCACGGTGGTGGGCGGCGGCTACCGGGTCACCGAGACCACCGGCGGCCACACCGTCCGCTACGGCACCAACGGGGCCGTCGTCGACCGGGGCATCGCCCTTCGCAGTACCATCGCACCCCACGTCGTGGTGCACAGCGACGCACGACCTCCGGTGCTTACCAACGCCCACGGCGAGCCGATCACCGACCACACCTTCGCCTCGTTCGACGGCGGCTACCGGGTCACCGATCCCGCCACGGGCAGTTCCGTCCGCTACGGCACGGACGGCCGGGTCGCCGACCGCGGCATCGTCCTGCACGGCACCGACAACGCGCACTTCGTCGTCCGGGGCGAACACGGCCCCGTACTGACCGACGTGCACGGCACCAGGATCACCGACGTCGAGGTGACCTCCACCACCAACGGCGGCCACCGCATCACCGAACCGAACAGCGGACAAACCACCCGCTACCGGGCCGACGGCTCCGTCGCCGAACACGGCATCGCCCTCGAAGGACTCGGCGACACCCGGATCGTGGTCCCGCGCGAAGGACGCAACCCGGTGCTGACGGACACCCACGGCAAGCCCGTCAGCGGCACCGCGGTCACCACCCTCGACAACGGTTTCCGAGTCACCGACACCACCACCGGCCGCTCCATCCGGTACGGCGGCGACGGAACCATCCTCGAACACGGCATCGCCCTCCAGAGCACCGACAACGCGCACTTCGTCGTCCGGGGCGAACACGGCCCCGTACTGACCGACGTGCACGGCACCAGGATCACCGACGTCGAGGTGACCTCCACCACCAACGGCGGCCACCGCATCACCGAACCGAACAGCGGACAAACCACCCGCTACCGGGCCGACGGCTCCGTCGCCGAACACGGCATCGCCCTCACCGGTTCCGGCGACACGCACTTCGTGGTCTTCCGCGACGGCCGCCCCCCGGTCCTCACCGACGTACACGGCAAGCCGACCTCCACCCACGACCTGGCCGATCTCACCGGCGGCTACCGCGTCACCGACCCGGCCACCGGCCACTCCGTCCGCTACGACGGCAACGGCGTCGCGGTCGAGCGGGGGTTGGCCCTGACCGAGGTCGGCGAGCCGCACTTCATCGTGAACAGCGGAACCGGCCACGTGCTCACCAACGCGCAGGGTGCCCACGTCCCCAATGTCGAGGTCAACCCGCTCACCGGCGGCGGCTATCGGGTCACCGAAACGGGCGGCACCCACAGCACCCGCTACACCGCGGACGGGTGGGTCGCCGAACACGGCATCGTCCTGGGCGGCACCGGCGAACCCCGCTTCCTGGTCGGCAGCGGCGACCACCGCCACCTCACCGACACGCTCGGCGCGCCGATACCCCACCACACCGCCACGGTCACCGACCAGGGCTTCCGGGTGATCAACACGCGTACGAGCGAGTCCACCCTGCACAGTGCCAACGGCGCGGTGGTCGAACACGGCATCGCCGTCGGCGGCCCCGGCGAAGCCCGCTTCGTGGTCGGCGAGGGCGCCGGCCGGGTCCTCACCGACGCAAACGGCGCCAGGGTCACCGACCGCGCCATCACCGTCGTCGACAACGGCTACCGCGTCACCGACCCGGCCACCGGCCACTCGTTCCGCTACGACACCGCCAACAACACCTTCGAACACGGCACCAGGCTGGGCCGCGCCGGCCAAGGCCCGTTCGCGGTCGGCGACACCCTCACCGACCTGCACGGCAACCCGCTCCCCGCAGAGCAACGGCTCACCCGGCTCACGGACGCCGACGGCACCCACACCGGCTACCGGGTGGACGTCGTACACCCGAACACCCCGCGACACGGCGAGTTCCACGAGTTCGGCACGAACGGCACGGTCAGCCGCGAGGGCTTCAACGTGCTCGACGACGGTCGGATGACCAAGCACCAGTACGTCGTCGACCACAGCACTCCGACGCCGACCTGGCGCCAGGAGTTCCACCCCGACTCCCCCGGCGACCCCTTCACCCGCAACGAGTTCCAGCGCGGCACCGTGGACACGAGCGGCGCGGCCAACGGCGGGCTGCGGCTGAAGTCGAGTTCGCCCGACCAGGTGACGATCTTCGAGCGCCGGATGTTGCCCGGCGGGAGCACGCTCGACGCGTTCCGGCGCACCGACCTCAGCGGCTTCGGCACCTTCAGCCATCGCACCAAATGGATCGAGTGGGGTGCCGACGGCACCCCACTCGGTCAGGGCTCGCGCAAGTTCGACACGTCGGGCTTCGGCTACACCGACGTCAACGAGCACTTCGTCGTGGTGCGCGAATTCCGGGACACCCTCCAGAAGTTCGACGGCCGGGCCGGACACACCCTCGGTGTCAAGGGCACCGACGGCTGGACCTGGCACCGCTACGACGGCGCCGGCAACGAGTTGGCCAACGGTCCGCGCACCTCGCACTGGGACGGCGGCTGGAGCGACCGGCACGGGCCGGGAGCCGGCACCCAAGCCGGGGAGCTGGTCCAGAAGCAGTGGGGTCCGATGCACCGGACCGACCACGCCCGGCACTACCTCGAACACCCGCTGGACGGCGCCGGCATCCGCAAGGCGTCCTGGGACGAGCTGTCGCCGCAGGGCAAGGAGACCGGCAAGCACGAGGTCAAGGCGGACGGTTCGACGTTCACCACGAACCGGATCTCCGAGCAGCGCCCGCCGAACTGGGCCCGCAAGTGGCTGAGCGACCACCGCACCGAACCGACGGGCAATCACGCCTTCCTCGCCTCGGACACCCGCTATCAGGTGTTCACCTGGGAGAAATCGGCCCCCGACGCGACCGGAAACCTGGTCCCGCACAGCAACGGCGTGCGCTTCGTCGGCGACGACGGCAGTTCCTTCGACACCCTGGCCGACGGCACCTTCGCCCGCTCGCAGACCAAGTTGGCCGACGGAACGACGCTCAAGGCCGGCGATTCGGTGACACCGCACGCGAACGCCCCCGCCGGGACCACCCCGTGGAACCGGGACGGCGTCACCGGCTACCGCCTGGACACCCCGGGCGGGCCCGACGGGCGCAACTGGCAGGACCTCCGGCCGGTGACGAACGCGGACGGCGCCATCACCCACTGGGAGATGGTTCGCGAGGGCTTCGAGAACGGCAACGTCCGCCACTACGCCACGCCGGAGCAGCCCGTCCACGGAGCCCCCGGCGCGGCCGCCCCCCAGACTCCGGTCGCCCCCAACCCGCGCAGCAACTGGGTCGAGTACGACGCCCACGGTTACGTGGCCGGCCGCCGGGACAGCTGGACGCTCGCCGCGGGCAACGAGATCACCATCGTCGCGCACGGCTCGTCGACGGCGAAGACCTGGACATGGCAACGGCTCGACGACGCCGGTCGGGTACAGGAGTCCGGCAAGCGGGTGTTGTTCCGCAGCTCGGACGACCCCAAGCTGCCCTTCGACGACTCGTTCCGGGACTTCGACGCGGGAAACAACCTGGTCCGCGAGCGGCGCATGCTCGACAGCGGCCGCTATGTCGACGCGTGGCAGGCACCGGGTGCCGACGCCTGGAGGTGGCAGAAGTTCGACCGGGCGGGCAATCCCCTCCCGCCGGCGACCGCGGGCACCCACGAACGGGTGTGGTGGAACCCGAAGGCGGCCGAGGGTGCCGGTGCGTGGCAGGCGACCCCGCTCGACGGCAAGAACCTGCTCTTCCGCGACCGGCTCGTGCCCACCACCCCGGGCGAGACGTTGGTGATCCGCGAGACGCCGCCGCACATCACCGACGCGCCGGCCCGGGTGCGCGAGTACGGACCGGGCGGGGCCACCTCGCCGAACACCGCCACCTGGACGGAGTTCGACCACGGCACCGCCGTGCGCACCCGAACGGCCACCGCCGACGGGCACTTCCTGGAACGGGACGCGTGGCGCGGCCAATGGCGGCGCTACGACGGGGAGGGCCACCTCCTGGCCCGGCGTACCGACGGCGGCGCGGTGATCACCACCGACTCGCTGAACCGGTGGCGGGTGGTCGGCAGCGAGTACGACTTCCGCGGCCAGGTGACCGAGGTGCGCGGCTGGGTGCGGCGCATCCGCGAGGGTCAGCGCATGCCGTGGACGGGCCACCTGACCGGCATCGACGCGACGCAGTTCCGCACCGCGCTGACCGGCATCCCGGGCATCCCGACGACCGGCTCGATCCACCTGGCCGAGGCCGCCTACCAGGGCGGTGGGACAGTGCTGGGCAAGAAGCTCGCGGTGGAGTTCGCCCAGGAGTTCGCCATCGAGTTCACCGCGAACATCATCGTCGCCGACATCAACGCCAGGGCCCAGGGCAAGAGCCTGTCCGAGACCGACTGGCAGAAGGCGGCGCTGAACGCGGCCGTCGGCGGCGTGGTCAAGGGCGGCGTGGGCGCCTTCGTGCACGAGAACAAGTGGGACGGCTTCCGCAAGCTCGGCGACCTCAAGAGCGGCTACGGCAACATCGACGGCGGCAAGCACTGGAACCGCCGGCCGGGCAACCACGACAAGACGTGGGCCAACGAGTGGGCGGGCAACGAGACCGCGTTGCGCTGGCGCAGCGGCATCTACGACTTCAACTACAACGCCGGCGTCGGCCTGCTGGCCGGGTTGGTCAACGGCAGCATCAACGCGAGCGTGTTCGGCATCAAGGGCGCCGACGGCCTCACCCACAAGCTCTCCGGCTGGGAGGCGTTCGGCGACGGCGCGATCGCCTCGTTGTCCGGCGTGGTCAGCACCGGCAGCGTCTCGCTCGCCCGGATCGGTTTCCTCAACGCGGCCGGCGGTCGGTTCTTCCACCGCGCGGGCGTCAGCGAGTTCCTGCTCAACATCGGTTTCAAGATCGGCGAGAAGATGTTCAACGGGTGGCTGCTGCCCCAGGTGCGCGCGGGAATGAACCCGGATTGGTACCAGCAGAAGGATGCGTAGCGCACAGATGTCGAGCGTCGAACATCACACGGGCGGCTCCACCCCGCCGGCCGTCCGGGTGGCCGCCAAGGGCCGGGGCACGCATCGCCGGATCGCGGACGCGGTCCGCGCCGCCGGCCCCGGCGCGACCGTGCTGATCGCGGCGGGCCACTACACCGAATCGCTGGTGCTGGCCCGGTCGGTGACGCTGTGTCCCGAGCCCGGCGGCGGCGAGGTGGTGTTGACCGCGAGTGCCGACGGCCCGGCGGTCACCGTCGAGGCGGCGGACTGCGTGGTGCGCGGACTGGGTCTGCGCGGGGCGGGCACCGAGGCGCCGGCGGTGAGCGTGGGGCCGGGCGCGGGCCTGATCCTGGCCGACTGCGTGGTCACCGGCGGTCGGATCGAGGTGCGCGGCGGGCCCGATCGGGACGCGGAGGACGGCGGCGATCCGGACCTGGACGCGCCGCCGACGGCCGGCGGCACCACCTCGGCGCTGCTGCTCACCGGCACACGGATCACCGGCACCCGGCTCGCGGGTCTGCATGTGTCCGGGGACGCGCGGGCCCGGGTCGAGGACGTCGAGGTGAGCGCCGTCGAGGGCACCGGGATCGTGGTGTCGGGCAGCGCGCGGGTGGGCATCGCCCGACTGCGCCTGGACGCCACCTCCGGCTCGGGGATCCGGCTGCGCGGGCGGGCGATGTTGCGGCTGACCGATTCGGTGCTGGGCGGTTGCGGGCGGGTCGGGCTGCTGTTGGAGGACGCCTCCTCGGCGGTGGCCGGTGAGAGTCGGGTCAGTGCGCCGGGCGCGGCCGGCATTCGGCTCGGCGGCAGTGCCCGGGCCGAGTTGACCGACTGCCGGATCCTGGACGCCGCCGCGGCCGGCATCGTGCTCGACGGCACCGCGCGGGTGGTCGCGCACGGTTGCGCGGTGCGCCGGTCGGCGACCAACGGTGTGTTGCTCACCGAGGGCGCGGGCGCCGACCTGACCGACTGTCGCATCCTCGACTCCGGTTTCGGTGCGGTCCACGCCGCCGGCACCGCCGTGCTCAAGTTGGCCGACTGCCGCGTCCAGGGCACCCCCGAACACGGCGTGCACACCGCGGACACCGCTCGGGCCGAGCTGACCGACTGTACGGTCTCGGCCGCGGCGATGACCGGGATCGCGGTCACCGGCCGGTCCTCCGCGGCGCTCTCCGGCTGCCTGGTCGCAGACACCGCGACCGGGATCGGGATCGGTTCGCCGACCGGATCGAAGGTGTCCGGGTGCACGGTGCGCGCGGCCGGGCGCACCGGGATCGAGGTCACCGGCGAGGGCGTCGCCGAGTTGGCCGGCAACCGGGTCACCGGCGCGGGGGCCGCGGGCATCGTGTTCGACGCGGGTTCGCGGGCCGACTTGGCCGGTGGCTCGATCGAGGACTGCACCGGCTCGGGCCTGGTGGTGTGGACCGGCGCCCGGCCGAATGTGCACGGCCTGCGGATCGAACGGCCGGGCAAGAACGGCGTGTACGTCGCCGAGCAGGCCGGCGGCACCTACACCGGCTGCGATGTGATCGGCGCCGGTTACGCCGCGCTGCACGTGGGCGGCGGCGCGGATCCGCTGTTCCGCCGCTGCCGGGTGCGCGAGTGCACCGAGGAGCTGAGCACCGAGCCGGAGGCCGCGCCGGTGTTCGACGACTGCGACCCGGCGCTCGGCGGGGTCGCCGCCGCGCGGCCCGCGACCGCCGGCACCGCGGGCGCCGCGCCGAGTGTCGGCGCCGGTGTGCCCGCCCCGGAACTGCCCGACGTGGTCGAGGAGAGCCTGCCCGACCTGCTCGCCGAGTTGGGCGAACTGGTCGGCCTGGACGGCGTCAAGCGCGATGTCGCGTCGATGGCCAAGCTGATGCAGACGGTCCGGCTCCGGGTCGAGGCCGGGTTGCCCGCGCCGCCGCTGAGCCGGCATCTGGTCTTCGCGGGCAACCCGGGGACCGGCAAGACCACGGTGGCCCGGCTGTACGGCCGGCTGCTCAAGGCGCTCGGCCTGCTCGGCCACGGCCACCTGGTCGAGGTCGACCGCAGCGCGCTGGTCGGCGAGTACGTCGGCCACACCGGGCCCAAGACCGCCGCCGCGTTCAACCGGGCGATCGGCGGCGTGTTGTTCATCGACGAGGCGTATTCGCTCTCCCCGCTCGCCGGCGGCAACGACTTCGGCTCCGAGGCGATCGCCACGTTGGTGAAGCTGATGGAGGATCACCGCGACGACGTCGTGGTGATCGCCGCGGGCTATCCCGACGACATGGACCGATTCGTGTCCTCCAACCCGGGCCTGGCCTCCCGGTTCACCCGGACCCTGTTGTTCGAGGACTACGACGCCGAGCAGCTCGTGGCCATCGTCGAGCACCAGGCGGAGCGGCACCGCTACGAACTGAGCCCCGCCGCACGCGCCGAACTGCTCGCCCTGTTCGCTGGAATGACCCGCGGCGGCGGCTTCGGCAACGGGCGCTCGGCCCGGCAGGCGTTCCAGGAGATGACGGAACGTCAGGCCGGCCGGGTCGCCGAACTCGACAACCCCGACGCGGCGCAACTGATCGCCCTGGAGGTCGCGGATCTGCCCGCGTCCCTCGCGGGCGCCACCGCGTGAGCACCGTCCCCCCAACACCTGGAGACCTCGTGTCCGCCAACAACCGCCCACGCAACGGTGGTTCGTCCGACGACCAGAACGGCTTCGCGGCCACCTTCGCCCGCCGGCCCGGCACCGGTGCCCGCGGCCCGGTGCCCGGCGCCCGGGTCTGGGGCACGATCGGCGGCGCCGCGGCGCTGACCACCGGCGTCATCGTGCTGGTGCCGCTACTGGCCGCCCCGAGCGCGGCCTCGCACCCGCGCCGCGATCTCGCGCACGTCGCGGCGAACGCCGCGCTGCCCGGCACGCCCGCCGGTTGGGGCACCCCGGGCAGCGCCGAACCGGCGCCCGTCGAGGGAGTCCCGGTCGGCCCGGACGGCACACCCGTCCCGCAGGGCCCGCCCGGCGGCGCCCCGGTCGGCTACCCGCCGGCCGGTGGTTCGGGCACCGGCACCGGTGGTTCGGTGCAGTACAACAACGGCTCCGGCGGCGGCGCCGCGGGTGGGGGCGGCGGCGCGGTCGGCGGGGGCGCCGGCGGCGGCACACCCGGCGGCACCGGCACCCCCGGCGGCGGATCCGTCCCGGGCAATCCGACGACCGGCGGCGCAAGCGGCGGTACCACCGGCAGCACGCCCGGCCGGCCGCCCGTCGCGCCGCCGACCTCCCCCGCCAAGCCGCCGGTCGCGCCGGCCCAGGGCCCGCAGCAGGTCTACAACGGCTACGCCGGCCTGGGTTGCTCGAACTCGGGCGCCGGGTTCCGGGTGCAGGGCCAGTACAGCGACGGCAAGGAGGGTTGGTACAAGGTCGGCAGCGGCGGTCTGGGCACGGCGGGGTGCGGGGACGACTTCTGGGCGATCCCGATGTCCGGCTCCAAGACCAAGGACGACTCCACCGTCGCCGCCGTGTGGACCTGGAACGCCGGTGCCAAGGCCAAGAGTTGCTCGGTGCAGGTGTACGTGCCCGGCGGCTCGACCTGGCGGGACGCGGCCGGCAAGCCCGCGTTCTACCAGGTGCTGGACACCGACAGCAGCTCCGCGCCGGTGCGTTCCACTTTCACCGTCGACCAGACCTCGCACCGCGGGGCCTGGATCCAGGGCGTGAGCCTGCCGGTCAAGGACGGCAAGGTCGTGCTGCGGATGGTCAACCGGGGCGAGGACTGGGTCGGCCCGGACAAGACCTACGCGCACCTGGCGGCGGGCCAGGCGCGAGTGCTCTGCTACGACCGCTGATTCGAGCACGATCCGCGCCGGCCGGGTCGTTCGCGACCCGGCCGGTCGCACGTGGTGGGCAATCGCGCGCGGTGGGCGGTTTGCTCAGCGCGGGTACATCTTGACGACCTTGCCGTCCAGGTCGGCCCGCAGATAGCCGGACCCGTAGTCGTCGCTCACGTAGATCTTCAGCGCGGGCACCCGGTCGCTCAGCCCGAGGTCCACGATCATGTAGCGGGTCTTGGGCGTGCTGATGCCCAGTTCCTTGTCGGCCTTGGCGATCAGGGCCGGGAGCGCGTCCCAGTTGACCTTCGCGAGGTCGAAGGTCCTGTCGTCGCGGTCGGTGCTCCCGAATCCCTTGTCCTTCGTGGTGGCGCCGTCGCGGTAGGTGAAGCGGTCGTACAGGCGGGCGTCGCCGGCCACCGGCGCGTCCACCGAGGCGAACTTGTCGTGGACGGTGAACTTCTTGACCTTGGTGCCCCCGATGGTCGGGGTCATCGCGGTGATCACTTCGCGGACGGCGGCCGGGGTGAGCAGGTTCGCCGTTTCCGTCGGGGGCTTGGTGGTACGCGAAGCCGACGGCCGGGTCGGGGTCGAATCCACGTCCTCGTCGACCGGGATCCCCGGCCGGTCCGCCGACCTGGTCGGGCTCGGGCTGCTCGTGCCCGGCTTGCCGGCGCCGGCCGACGTGTGGTCCGCATCCGAGCCCGAGTCGCGGAACTGGGACACGAGGATCACCGCGACCAACGTGCCGACCAGGGCGGTGCCGACCGCCGAGCCGGCGATGATCCGGGTGCGGCGCGCCCGGGCCAGGTCCGGTGACGGGGGTTCGGCCGGGGTGAACGGGGTGCCGTAGTGCGAGGAGGGCGGGGCGGACGGTGGTGGCGGGGTCGAGGACGCCTGCCCCGTACCGGAGTTCGTCTGCGGGCCGACCCGGTCCGCGCCCGACCAGGCCGGGCCGTCCTCGGCCCGTCCGGCCGCCGTCCGTCCGCCCGTCGCCGGTCCGCCCGCCGCCGCGCGACCGCCGCCGAGGTCGGCCGGCTGCCAGGCGAGGGCGTCCGCGACCGGCAGCGCCGACGTGGTGTGCTGCGAGGTGGGCCGCCCGGTCGGCGCACCGGCCGCTTCGGCCAACAGCCGGTCCAGTTGCGCCGCGTCCGGGCGGGCCGCGGGGTCACGGACCAGCAACGCGTCCAGGACCGGGGCCAGCGCGCCGGCGCGGCTCGCCGGCGGCACCGTCTCGGTCAGCACCGCGGCGAGCGTGGCCAGGCTGGTCGCCCGGCGCAGCGGATGTTGCCCCTCCACCGCGACGTACAACATCATCCCGAGCGACCACAGGTCGGACGCGGTGTTGTCCTCCTCGCCGCGGATGCGCTCGGGTGCGATGTACTCGGGCGAGCCGATCAGGTCGCCGGTGGCGGTCAGACTGGTCGATTCGCGCAGCGCGGCGATGCCGAAGTCGGTCAACACCGGGCTGCCGTCGCCGCGCAGCAGCACGTTGCCGGGCTTGACGTCGCGGTGGTGGATCCCGGCGGCGTGCGCGGCGGCGAGCGCGGACAACACGCCCCGCCCGATCGCGGCGGCCTCGGCGGGGGCGATCGGGCCGTGGATCAGCCGGTCGTGCAGCGAGCCTCCGGGCACCAGTTCCATCACCAGCCACGGGTGCGGAACCTCGGCGGCGTCCACGATGTGATGGATCGTCACCACGTTGGGGTGATTCAGCCGGGCCAACGACCTGGCCTCGCGCAGCACCCGCTCGCGCAACATCCGCGCGGCGGTCGGGTCGTCCTCCAACAGCGCCGGATCGGGCGGCCGGACCTCCTTGAGCGCCACCTCGCGTTCCAGCGCCAGATCGCGAGCCCGCCAGACCAGGCCCATGCCGCCACCACCGAGCCGCTCCAGCAACTCGAAGCGGCCGTCGACAACGCGTCTGCCAGGTATACCCGGGGTCATGCGGCACACCCTATAAATCCGGACTCCCATCGCGGCAATCGGCGGCCGGATCGTGGGCAGATCCCTCGCCGGGAACCGGACGGCGGCCGAGACTCGTCGCAACCGGGGAAGCACGGAGCGCTCCCGACGCACGGCGCACGGTTCGAAGCCCCGGCCCACCGGCCGGGCCGGTCGCGGTTCGGTCCGGCGACCGTCGTGCGTCGTCTCGTCCAGTCCTGTCGGCCACAGCCGGAAGGCGTCATGGCACTCGACCGCACCGTCGGCCCACCCGCCGCGTCCCCCGTAGTCGGCCCGACCGGCGCGTACCGCCGGTGGTTGTTGCTCGTCGTCATGCTCGCCCAGGTGTGCGTCGTCCTGGCCGCGTCGCTGCCGGACGCCGTCCCGGTGCCGCCCGCCGCCGAGCTGCGGATCGATCCGGACGACGTCCTCTGGGCGGCTCGCGCCCACCTGCTCGCGCTCGGCGCGCTGTTGCTGCCGGCCGGCCGGCTCGCCGATCACGTCGGGCCGCGCCGGATGTTCACCGTCGGGCTGATCGGCCTGGCCGGCGCCTCGCTCGTGGTCGGCACCGTCGGCGGCCGGGGCCCGCTGTTCGCCGGTCGGGCCCTCCAGGGCGGCTTCGGCGCACTCGTGCTCACCGCCGGCCCGGCCCTGCTCCTGGCGGCCCGCCCGGAGCGCGCCGAACGCGACCGGGCACTGGGCCTGTACGCCGGTGTCACCGCTGCGGGCGGCGGCCTGGCCGTGCTCGTGACCGGCGCGCTGGGGGACGACAACCGGCGGGCGCTGCCGGTCGCCCAGGCGGTCCTGCTCGGCGTGCTCGCCCTCGCGGTGGTGCGGCTGTTCGCCCGGCACCCCGAGCCGGCCCGCGCCCGGATCCCGGGCTTCGACCTGCCGGGCGCGCTCACCGCGACGGCGGGCGTGGGCTGTGTGTTGTACGGCTGCCTGCGGATCGAGTCGCCCGGCGGGTCCGGCACGACATGGCTCGTCCCGGCCGTCGGCGGTGTACTGCTGGTCGTGTTCGCCCGGCGGCAGGCGCTCGCGGGCACCGCGTTGTTGCCGCCGCGGATACCGCTGAATCGCGATCGCGGCGCGGCGTTGCTCGGTCTCGCGGTGGGCGGCACCGCCACCTTGGGGACGGTGCGCTTCGTGGCGGTGTACCTGCACAGCGGTGGCCCGGGGCTCACCGCGGCCCAGGTGGGGCCGCGATTGTTGCCGCTGGTGCTGCCGTTGCTGCTCACCGCGCCGCTCGCGGCCGGCCCGCTGCTTCGCCGCTTCGGCGCCAAGACGCTGGTGCCGCTCGCCCTGGGCCTGTGCTGTGTCGGCTTCGTGCCGCTGTACGGGCTGGACCAGGACAGCGCGTACCCGACGAACGTGGTTCCGGCGCTGCTCCTGATCGGGTTCGGCGCCGGGTTGGCGGTCGGGCCGTGTCTGAGCGTGGCGGTGAACGGCGTCCGGGCGGTGGGCGCCGGGATGGGGGCGGCGATCGGGGCGTGCGTACCGGGTGCCGTGATCGGGGTGTCCGTGCCGGCCCGGGCAACGGTGGACGCGTTCCGGCTGACCGGTGCCCGCGACTGGGGGGCGAATCCGATGAAGCCGTCGACGGCGGTGGTCGGCGCGCGGCTCGCACCGGTGTACGAGTGGACCGGGGTGCTGCTCGCCCTCGCCGCGGTGGCGACCGCCGTGCTCTTCTCGCCACGCTCGCGCGCGGTCGCCCCGGCGAACGACGCGTAGCGTCCATCGCTCGGCACGGCCCCTTTCCCCACCGACGTGCCGAGCGGCTCCCGCAAGCATCGAAACGCTTGCGTTTCGATTGATCGAGCCCTACGGTTATCGAAACGCCATCGTTTCGCTGACCGGGGTACGCGCGCATGCACATCGATTCGGCCGGGACCACCGACTCCGCCACCACCAACCGGCGTTCCCGGCTGACCGCCGAGCGCGAGACCGAGATCTACGTGGCCACGGTCGACCTGCTCCGCGAGACGGGCTATGCCGCCCTGACCATGGAGGCCGTCGCCGCGCGGGCCAAGGCCAGCAAGGCGACCCTGTACCGCCAGTGGCAGAGCAAGCCGCGCCTGGTCGCGGCGGCGCTGCGGCACAACAAACGAATCTCCCTGGCCGGTCTGGACACCGGTTCGCTGCACGAGGACCTGTACGAGACCGCGCGCCGGATCGCGTACGGCGCCGCGCCCAACACCGCGCTGCTCGCGAGTGTCGCGCACGCCATCCTGAACGACCCCGAACTGGGCCTGGCCGTACGGGAAACCATCGTCGAGCCCGAGTCCGCGGTGCTCGACCAGGTGCTCGCCCGGGCCGTCGCGCGCGGCGAACTCGACCCGGACAACCCTGCGTCGGGCCTGCTGGCCCACCTGCTCATCGGCGCGGTGACCGGCCGACCGCTGGTCGAGGGCTGCGTCGCCGACGAGGAATACCTGCACCGCTACATCGACGCCGTCGTGCTCCCGGCGCTGCGCCGGCCCTGACCCGCCGGCCGCCGGCCGCCCCGACGCGCGTCTCCTCCCACCGACAGGAGCAGCATCGCCATGTCGCAAAGCACCGCCGCCTCCGCCGTCGCATCGCCGACCCCGACCGGACCCGCCGCCCTGCCCCGCCGCTGGTTGATCCTCGCGGTGATCGCCCTCGCACAGGTCACCGTGGTCCTGGACGCCACGATCGTCAACATCGCGCTGCCGTCCGCCCAGCAGGACCTGGGCTTCTCCGACGGCAACCGCCAATGGGTGGTCACCGCCTACGCCCTCGCCTTCGGCAGCCTGCTCCTGCTCGGCGGCCGGATCGCCGACCTGTTCGGTCGCCGAAACGCCTTCCTGATCGGCCTGTTCGGCTTCGCCCTGGCCTCCGCCGCCGGTGGCGCCGCGCCCAACTTCGAGGTCCTGGTCGCCGCCCGCGCGCTCCAGGGCGTGTTCGGCGCCCTCCTCGCACCCGCCGCGCTGTCCCTGCTCACCACCACCTTCACCGACCCGGGCGAACGCGCCAAGGCGTTCGGCGTGTTCGGCGCCGTGGCCGGTGCGGGTGGTGGCGTGGGGCTGCTGCTGGGCGGCCTGCTGACCCAGCACCTGGACTGGCGCTGGTGCCTGTACGTCAACCTGATCCTGGCCGGTGCCGCGATCGTCGGCGGCTTCCTCCTGCTCGGCAGGCACGAACCCGCCGCCGACCGCCCCCGCCTGGACCTGCCCGGCACGTTGGCCGTCTCGGCCGGGTTGTTCGCGCTCGTCTACGGCTTCTCCCGCGCGGAAAGCGACGGCTGGAGCGATCCGATCACCTACGGCTGCCTGATCGCCGCCGCCGCGTTGTTGGCCGTCTTCGTCCGGATCCAGGGCTCCGTCGCCAATCCGCTCCTGCCGCTTCGCGTGGTCGTCGACCGCGACCGGGGTGCCGCACTGCTGGGCATGCTGATCTCCGGCGCCGGGATGTTCGGCATGTTCCTCTTCCTGACCTTCTACATGCAGCAGACCCTGCACTACAGCCCGGTGCGGACCGGACTGTCGTTCCTGCCCATGGTGTTCGGCATCATGATCACCGCGACCAGCGCGACCGTGATACTGCTCCCCCGATTCGGCCCCAAGCCGATCGTGCCGACCGGAATGGGCCTGGCCGCCCTGGGACTTCTCTACCTGACCCGTCTGGACCTGGACAGCGGCTACGCGGGCGACCTGATGCCCGGCCTGATCGCCTTCGGCGCCGGGGTGGGACTGGTGATCGCACCGTGCATGAGCGCGGCCACCTTCGGCGTGCGCGCGGAGGACGCCGGGGTCGCCTCCGCCGCCGTCAACACCGTCCAGCAGGTGGGTGGTTCGGTGGGCATCGCGCTGCTGAGCACACTGGCCGCCACGGCGGGATCCGACTACCTCGACGGCCGGCAGCCCAGCCCGGAAGCCTTCGCCCACGCCGCCCTGGAGAGCTACGCGACCGCCTATCGCTGGTCCGCCGCGTTCTTCGCGATCGGCCTGCTCGTCACCGCCGTCCTCTTCCGGCCCGGCGCGCCGGCCCCCGCCTCGAAGACGGCCCCCGCCGTGCACATGTGATCCCACCCGGCGGGCCGTCCGGACGCGGCGGCCCACCGGGTGCAGTACTCCACGTGGATCTCCCGGGCGCCGGGCGCCGGGATTCTGTCCAACCCGTGGAACTCGGTGCAAAAATGCCCATGGTTGGGGTGCCCGGGCACGAACCCGGGCCCCTCGCGGGCCACATCGAGGAACCGTCCGGCGGTTTCCCGGAACACCTTTGCGGTCCCGGTCATGAACAACGTGTCCGCGTGCACGTGTTGCCGAAACAGGTCACGGTTCTCCCGGTGGTGCCGCGCCCGATGGTCGATGTCGGGCCCCTCGCCCGGGCCGACTCCCGCCGGTTCCACGGTCTGCGGCCGGCCCGCGTCCAGCCGCGCCCGCACCTGCTTCCGTCGCGAGGGCGCGAACTGCATCGCCCGAGGCACCAACGCCACGTCGAGCCGCCGTCCTTCCCCGAAGGCCCCGGCCGGCGGGGGATTGCCCCGCATCGGCAGGTGGATCAACGATCGGGGCGAACGGGCCGCCAACAACCACAGTCCGCCGATCACCGCAGCTGCCTCCCGGTCCGGATACGCCCCCAGGTACGCGTCGAGATCCAGTACCACCCCGCGCGCCAACCCGCACGCGGGGCGCACGACTCGTATCTCCTCCCCGCGCACCGGGCCCGCGACACCATCACCGGAATCTTCACGCCCCACCCCTACCGCATCCCCCGCCACGCCCGCATCCACGATTCGCCGCATCCCGGGCAATGCCGCACGTCCGGAGGGTCGTTCGATGCGTCCGGTGGGTGCGGTAGCGTGCCGGTTGGGTGCGTAACGTGATGGATGTAGGACTATCGGTTATTTTGATCATCGGTTTTTGCTAGGGTCGATCCCGAGGCGAGTGTGCCCCCGCGATGGGGCCGCGCCGCGATTCGCGCGTTCGCCGGATGCGGACCACCTGACGACACGGATCACACGACACCCGACTTTCCACGACCCCCTCCGGGGGTCCGCGCCCGCACGTGTGAGGGCGGTTCGACGGTGCCCGCAGCCGGGCACCCGGGCCTGGGCCGGGGTGTGCGGCACACGAACCGATGTGCGGGGTACGGCGATTCGGCATGCCCGACGGGTACGGGTCGCCTCGGCTGACGAGAGGTCAGGGCCGTTGATGCAAACGTTGTTCAGGGGATGGGGGCGGGTCGCCGGGTTGTTCCCGGGGCCCGGTGATCTGGTGGCGGTGCGTCGTGCACCGGGGCGCGATCTGTTGGCGGGCCTCACCGTCGCGGTGGTCGCCCTGCCACTGGCACTGGCGTTCGGGGTGGCGTCGGGGGTCGGGGCGCAGGCCGGGCTGGTGACGGCGGTGGTCGCGGGGGCGTTGGCGGCCGTGTTCGGCGGATCCAACCTCCAGGTGTCCGGACCGACCGGGGCGATGACCGTGGTACTGGTGCCGGTCGTGCAACGGCACGGCACCGAGGGGGTGTTGATGGTCGGCCTGCTGGCCGGCGTGCTGCTGGTCGCGGTCGCGGTACTGCGCCTGGGCCGGGCCGCGAAGTACCTGCCGTTACCCGTCGTCGAGGGCTTCACCGCGGGCATCGCCGTGGTGATCGCCCTGCAACAGGTACCGGCCGCGTTGGGCGCGGCGGGCGAGGGCGAGAAGGTGTGGCAGGTCGCCGCACACGCCACCGTGCGCTTCCTCGAACATCCCGACGCCGACGCGCCGGCGATGGCCCTGGGCGTCGCGGCGCTGCTCCTGGTCGGCGCCCGTTGGCGGCCGGGCGTACCCTTCTCGCTGCTCGCGGTGGCCGCCGCGACCCTCCTGGCCGAGGCACTGCCCACCCTCGACGTGGCCCGCATCGGCGCACTGCCCAACGGCCTCCCCGCCCCGTCCCTGGCCTTCTTCGACGCGTCGATGCTGGTCGTGCTGCTGCCGTCGGCCCTGGCCGTGGCCGCCCTGGCCGGCCTCGAATCGCTGCTCTGCGCAAGCGTGGCCGACGGCATGACCACCGGCCAACGGCACGACCCCGATCGCGAACTCTTCGGCCAGGGCCTCGCCAACCTGGCCACCCCCCTGTTCGGCGGCGTCCCGGCCACGGCGGCCATCGCCCGCACCGCCGTCAACGTCCGCGCCGGCGCCTCCTCGCGGCTCGCCGCGCTCACCCACGCCCTGGTGCTCGCGGTGATCGTCTTCAGCGCGGCCGGCCTGGTCTCCCACATCCCGCTGCCCGCCCTGGCCGGCGTACTGCTGGCCACGTGCGTGCGGATGGTCCAGGTGTCCACGCTGACCGCACTCGCCCGCTCCACCCGCGCCGACGCCGCCGTACTCGCGGTCACCTTCGTGGTGACCGTCGCGGTGGACCTGGTCACCGCCGTGGTGATCGGCATCGGCCTCGCCGTGGTCCTGGCCCTGCGCCAGGTGACCCGCTCGGCCCGCCTGGAACCGATCCCGCTACCGGCCGACGAAACCGAACCCGAACCCGAGACCGGTGCCGAGATCGCAGCCGAGACCGAGACCACACCCGCCGCCCCGCACCCGCACCGCCGCATCGCCGTGTTCCGCCTCGACGGACCCCTGTTCTTCCCCGCCGCCCACCGCCTGGTCACCCGGTTGTCCGAGGTACAGGGCGTCCAGGTGGTGATCCTGCGGATGTCCCGGGTGACCGCGATCGACGCGACCGGCGCCGGCGTCCTGGGCGAGGCGATCACCGACCTGGAGGCACGCGGCGTCACCGTGCTGCTCTCCGGCGTCCAGCCGGACCACGATCAGGTCCTGGACGCGCTGCGGATCGCCGAACACCTGCGCCGGGACCACCTGGTCTTCCCCGACACCCGCGGCGCGATCGGCCACGCCCGCGAACTCGTCCGGGCCGACCGCCCGAAACCGGCGGCGCACTGACGGCGCGCGACTGCCGCCGCAGCCCGCCGCTACTCGCCCAGGTAGTGGAACGCGAGCCAGAACACGCCGCCGATGATGTGCGTGACGAACAGGAAAAAGCAGAGCCAGATCAGGATGCCCTTCTCGGTCTGCTTCTGCGTCTCCCGAGGCCGCCGCGCCGGCGCCGAGGGGGCGGCGGGCGGGGCGGGCTCCGGGGTGGGTTCGGTCATCACGTTTCCTCGGGTCAAGGCGGCGTACGAAGTCGGCACGGAGCACCCGACCAAAGTGCACGACCGGGCTGCCCCGCCACGGTAACCGCTGTGCCCGAGCCACCCGCCCGCGACCACCCGCCGCCCGGGCGCACCGCCCCGCTCCCTCGGCCGGCTCCCCCGCCGCCCCGCCGCTCAGCCCTGCCGCTCCGCCAGCACGTCGAGCAGCCGACCGATGCGATTGCTGATGATCATGTCCACCCCCATGTCCAGCAACCGGCGCATCACCCGCGGCGAGTCCACCGTCCAGGCGCTCACCCCGTACCCGTCCGCGTGGCAGCGGGCGACCGAGGCCGCGTCGTACGCCCGCCAGCGCAGGTTGATGTACTCCGGCCGCAGGTCGCGCAACACCGCCGGCTCCGGCACCCGGGCGAACGAGTCGCCGCTGAGCCCGATGTGCGCGTCCGCCGCGTGCTCGCGCACCCGACCCATCGCCACCGGCCCGCCGACGTACAGGATCTGTTCGTTCACCCCGTGCCGGGCCACCGCCTCGACCGCGGGCTCGGCCAGTTCGATCTCGCCGAAGTCGACCATCAACCCGCCCCTGGTGCCCTTGATCAGCTCCAACGCCTCGTCGAAGCTGGGCACTCGATACTTCCCGCGCCGGCCGATCTCGCGCACCTGAGCCAGGGTCAGTTCGCGTACGTGCGCGTTGCGCCACCACAACCGACGCAGCGTCGCGTCGTGCAGCAGCACCAGATGCCCGTCCCGGGTGACCTCCAGGTCGATCTCGACCAGATCCGCGCCCCGGTTCAGCGCGCTGGCCAACGACGGCAGGGTGTTCTCCCGAAAGCGCCGGGGGTCGCCTCGGTGGGCCACGGCCAGGGTCACGACAAGCCTCTCGATCGGGGACCGGCGGGCACACCGTACACGTCGGTCGGCCGACCCGACCTCATCGCGCGGACGGGCCGTCCGACAGGCCGAATCCGTGCAGCAGGGTGTCCACGATCCGGGTCGCGAGCACGTCCGCGTCCTGGCCCCGGTCGTCCTGCGCGGCCTCGTGGATCAGCGCGTAGTAGACGCGTCGGGTCCAGTCCAGGTCCACGTCCGGGCGCAGCAGTCCGACCTCGCGCGCCCGTCGGAAGAGCCGATCGCAGCGATCGAGCACGTCGGTGTGCACGTGCGCCACCTCGGGGTCGTCGGTGCGCAGCGCGTTCATCGCGAAGCCCCACGCGATCTTCACCCGCAGCACGTTCGCGGTCACCTGGTACAGCGCGACCGCGGGCGGCGTGTTGTCCGGGCGGGCCGCGGTCACCGCGTCGTGGAACTGCCGCGTGGCCCACCCGGTCATCGCCACGATCAACGCCTCGCGGGTCGCGAAGCGACGGTGCACCGTCGTCCTGGCCACGCCGGCGGCCTCCGCGATCTGCTCCATCGTGGCCGCCGGGTTGGCACTGAGCACCCGTTCGGCCGCCTCCAGGATCGCCCGCACGGTGCGCTCGGCGTCCGCTCGCAGCGGTCGCGGCCGGTCACTGGTCCCGCCTGCCTTGGAAGTCACCCCCGAACTGTACGTCAGAGTCGCTATTCCACCTCTACTTGCAACATCAATGACGCATCTTCTAAGTTAATGGCGTCACTGAAGAGCCATTTAGCGCATGCGGCACCCGTGGTTCGTCACGCCCAAGCCCGCGATCCCCATATCCCGAATATCCCGAAAATCCTGTACCAGAGGGAGCCCTCATGGACCTGCGCCTCAACGACAAGACCGCCCTGGTGACCGGTGCGAGCCGAGGCATCGGCCTGGCGATCGTGACCACTCTTCGCGACGAGGGTGTGCGGGTCCTGGCCGCCGCCCGCACCATCACCCCGGAGCTGGCCGCGACCGGCGCCCACACCATGGCGGTGGACCTGGCCCGTGCGGACGGACCGATCCGACTCGCCGAACGCGCCGCGGCCGAGTTCGGCCGGCTCGACGTCCTGGTCAACAACGTCGGCGGCGGGGACGCGGCCGACAACGATCAGACCGGCGGCTTCCTGAGCTTCACCGACGAGCAATGGCTGGCCTCGTTCGAACTGAACTTCCTGGCCGCCGTGCGCACCACCCGCGCCACCCTGCCCGCACTGATCGAGGCGCGCGGCGCGATCGTGAACATCTCCTCGCTCGGCGCCCGGGCGCCGCACCACGGCCCGGTGCCGTACACGAGCACCAAGGCCGCGCTGACCGCGTTCGGCAAGGCCCTCGCCGAGGAGTTCGGCCCGCAGGGCGTCCGGGTCAACACGGTCTCCCCCGGCGCGGTGCGCACCGCGATGTGGGAGGCGCCGGACGGCTACGGCGCCCAACTGGCCGCGTCCATGGGCCTGTCCCACGAGCAGTTGCTCGCCGTTCTCCCCGGCGCGACCGGCGTGCTCACCGGCCGCTTCGTCGAACCCGCCGAGGTGGCGAGCACCGTCGCCTACCTGGTCTCCCCGCTCGCCGGCAGCGTGACCGGCACCGACCACCTCGTGGACGGCGGCGCCCACAAGGCCGCCTGAACCGAACCAGCCCCCGGGCGCGACCGGGCCGCCCCGAAAAGGGCCCCGTCGCGCCCCGGATCGGCGGCGCCGGCGCACCGCGACCTCACCCCACCCGCGGTCGCACCCCCAGCGCCGGCAACACCGTCTCGCCGACCCGATACGCCTCCTCCAACAGCGGATTGCCGGACAGGATGAACGTGTCCACGCCCAGCGCCTCGAACTCCTGGAGGCGCTCGATCACCTGCGCCGTACTGCCCACCACCGCCGTGCCCGGCCCGGGCCGGAACAGCCCCATCCCGGGCCACAGGTTCGGGTAGACCTCCAACTCCCGTGCCCGGGCCGGCACCCGGCCCCCGTGCTGGCGGAACTGCCGCTCCCACCCGACCCCGTCCGCGTCCGCCGCCTGCCCCAATTGCCGGGCGTAGGTCGCATGGCTGGTCACCTCCAGCAGCCGATCGGCCGCCGCCCACGCCTCGTTCTCGCTCTCCCGCACGATCAGGTGCAGCCGCAGACCGACCCGCAGCTCCCGTCCGTGCGCGGCGGCGCGTTCGCGCACCCGCTCCAGCTTCTCCTTGAGCAGATGCGGCGGTTCACCCCAGGTCAGATAGACGTCGACCTGCTCGGCGGCCATCTCGATACCGGCCGGGGACGAGCCGCCGAACCACAGCGGAACGTGCCCGCCGTCGCGCCGCAACTCGCGAAGCCCCGCACCGGCCTGCCGCAGGTCGTAGAACCTGCCCTTGTGGTCGAACACCTCGCCGGAGGTGAGCCGCTTGACGATCGACCAGTATTCGGCACTCAGTTCGTACCGCTCGTCGTGGTCCAGATGCAGTCCGTACTCACGAAGGCCCTCGGTCGAACCGTTGACCACGTTGAAGCGCAACCGCCCCGCACCGAACAACGCCTCGAAGCTCAGCGCCATCTTCGCCAGCAACGTCGGCGCGATCAGCCCCGGATGCACCGCGAGCAGCGGCCGGAACGTCGGCGCGGCGGCGGCCAGCACACTGCCCAGCGACCACACGTCGTACAGGTCGGTCGCCAGCAGTGCACCGCTGAAGCCCAACCGGTCCACCGCGCCGCCGAGTTGCTGGAGATAGGCCAGATCGACCGGACGCCGCCCGGCGGGCTCCCACGGATACGGCCCCTCGCGCGGGATCACGTACCACAACAATTCGGCGCTCATCGGGCACCCCCGTGCGCCGGTGCGAGCACCTCGGCGACCCGGGCCGCCGGGCCGGCGGCCTGCGCGGCGGCCACGGTGATCGTCCGGTCGATGAAGCCGCCGGCCGCGAAGATGTCCGCCGCCTCCTGCTGCTCGGCGATGAACGAGGCGGGCACCGGCTCCAGTTGCCACGGCAGCGCGGCCAGCGCCTCGGCCCAGTCCGCCCGTGTCCCCGGCAGTTCGGCCGCGTGCAGTTCGGCCGCCTCGTCGAGGTGCGTCGCCGCCCACTCGTCGGCCCGGCGCAGCGCGGCCACCACGATCGAGAGCAACTCGGTGCGTTCCTCGGCGAACGCCCGGCTCGCGAAGAACACCGAGCGGTCGGTGATCACCTCGCCGACGCGGAGCAACACCCGCAGCCCGGGCTCGCGCCGCGCCGCGACCAACTCCGGCCCCTGCGCGACCCACCCGGCGATCTCCCCGGCGCGCAGCCGCGCGGCCTGGTCCCGGCCGGCCTCCGGGCGCACCGGGGTGATGTCGTCCCGGTAGGACAAACCGACGTCGTTCAGCGCCTTGGCCACGAAGTGGGTCTGCCACGAGCCGATGCTCAGCACGACCGTGCCGTCCTTGAGGTCCGCCGGGCCCCGGACCGGACCCTCGTCGGCGACCAACAGCGCGCCGTGCTCGGGCCGGGGTGCGGACACCGCGACGTAGACGAGATCGTGGCCCTGCGCCTGGCCGACGATCGGCGGCGTGGAGCCGGTCCCGCCGAAGTCGATGGTGCCGTCGCCGAGCAGTTCGCCGACTCGGGTGCCCTCCACGGGCACCCAGGTCACACTTTCGCCCAGCGGCTCCAGGGCACGTTCCAGGATGCCCAGGCGGGCGAGCAGGTACAGCGACGGGTTGCTGCCGTGGACACCGATGGTGACGGTCATTCAGATCACTCCGGTCGAAGACGGGGAGGAGGACAGGGACAGAGAGGCGGCCATGGGCGCGGCGGCGGCAGGGGCGGGAGCGGGAGCGGTGTGCACCCCGAGGTCGGCGAGCAGTCGTCGCCGCAGCGCCGCGAACGCCGGATCGGTGGGGTCGCGCGGCCGATCGACGGCGACCACCTCGTCGGTGACCAGGTGTCCGTCGCGCAACACCGCGACCCGGTCGGCCAGCCGGATCGCCTCCTCGACGTCGTGCGTGACCAACAGCACGGCGGGCCGGTGTACCCGGCACAACTCGCCGACCAGGTCCTGCATGCGCATCCGGGTGAGTGCGTCCAGTGCCGCGAACGGTTCGTCCAGGAGCAGCAGTTCCGGCTCGCGAACCAACGCCCGCGCGAGGGCGACGCGCTGTGCCTCGCCACCGGACAGGGTCGCCGGCCAGGCTTGGGCATGCCCTTCCAGGCCGACCTCGGTCAGCGCGCGCAGCCCGGTGTCCCGGGTCGCCCGACCCCCCGGCAGGCCGACCACCACGTTGCCCAACACCCGCTTGGAGGGCACCAGACGCGGTTCCTGGAAGACGATGGTGCGGGCCTCGGGGACCAGGACGGTGCCGCCGTCGCTGCGATCGAGCGCGCCCAGGATGCGCAGCAGCGTGGTCTTGCCGGTACCGCTGGCCCCGAGCAGCGCGACGAACTCGCCGCGCGCGATGTCCAGATCGACGCCGTCCAGCACGGCGCGGGGGCCGAACTCCCGGCGCAGGCCCCGGATGTGTACCGCGATCTCGGCGCTCATCGGCCCGCTCCGTGACCCTGGCCGCGCCACGGCATCAGCACCCGTTCGAGGATGCGTACGATCATGTCCGCGAACAGTCCCAGGATCGCGTAGACCAGGATGCAGACGGTGAGGATGTCGGTGCGCGAGAAGCTCTGCGCCTGGCTCATCAGATAGCCGATCCCCGCCGTGGAGTTGATCTCCTCGGCCGCGATCAGCGCGATCACGCTCAGCGTCATGGACAGCCGCAACCCGGACAGCAGTGCGGGCAGTGCTCCGGGCAGGACCACCTCACGCACCAGGGCGATCCGGCCGACGCCGAAGCTACGCATCGCCTCGACCAGCTTGCGATCCACGTTGCGCACCCCGCCGGAGGCGGAGACGTACATCGGGAACGCGGTGGCCACCGCGATCAGGATCACCCGGGCCGATTCACCGATGCCGAACCACACCATGAACAGCGGGACCAAAGCCAGGAAGGGCACCGTGCGCAGCAACTGCACGGAGGAGTCGAGGAGTTCCTCGCCGAGTCGGGAGAAGCCGGTGAGCACGCCCAGGGCCAGCCCGATGGTCAGCCCGAAGACCAGGCCCAGGCCGGCGCGGCCCAGCGACACGCGGAGTGCGTCCGGGAGTTGGCCGTTGTCCCACATCTCGCGCGCGGCGCGCAGCACGTCGGCGGGCGAGCCGAGCAGGTCGGGGCTGAGCGCGCCGCTGTGCGAGGCCCAGGCCCAGCCGCCGATCAGCGCGAGCGGACCGATGGTGCGCAGCGCGGGGCTGAGGAAACGCGGCCGCGGGCGTGGCAGTCGCGGGCGCGGGGTCACCAGGCCGGGATACTCGCGCGTGCGGGCTTCGGCGGCGACCTGTGTGGGCGCGGTCATCCGGTCGCTCCGGCGAGGGTGGCCACGTCCAGCAGGTGCGGCTTGACGTCGACCAGGCTCGGGGTGACCTTCTGGTCCAGGAAGAACTTGGCGACCTTGCCGAAGCGCTCCACGTCGGCGGGCCGGATCGGCTCGACCGTCGCGCCCTGCCTGGTGAAGTCGGCCTGGACGCGCTTGGGTTCGGCGCCGTACGCGGTGGGCCCGGAGTCGGTGAAGACGTTGATGTACGCGGCCGGGTCGGCGATCTCCTTGGTGCCGGCCTCGTGCAGGTAGGCGTAGAAGGCCTTGATCACCTCGGGGTGCTTGTCCGCGAACGCGTTGCGCACCGCCCAGACCGAGTAGTTGTCCGAGCCGAGCGCGCGGCCGTCGGCGAGGAAGCGGGCGTTGCCGGAGGCCAGCGCGGGCACCGAGTAGGTGGCCCAGGTGGCCCACGCGTCGACCTGACCGGCGGCGAACACCGGTGCGGTCTGGTCGGCCCGCAGGTAGACCCGCTCGACCTTGTCCGCCGGGATGCCCGCCTGTTCGAGCGCGGCCAGCAGCAGGTATTCGCTGGTCCCACCCTGCGAGCAGGCCACCTTCTTGCCGACCAGGTCCCGGATCGAGTCGATCTTCGAGTCGCTCTTCACCAGGATGCCCTCGCCGGCGAGGTCGGGGGCGGTGGCGCCGAACAGCTTGAAGCTCGGCTTTTGTCCGAGCGCGGCGACGGCGGAGGTGATCGAGCCGAGCGCGACGTCGAGTTGGCCGGCGTTGATGGCCTGTGCGGCCGGTGCGAACGGGCCCGCGCTGCCGGTCCACGAGACCTTGGCGCCGACCTTGGCCAACGCCGCGTCCAGCGATCCGTCCTTCTTGCCGAGCGCGAGTACACCGTTGTTGCCGGGGTCGGGAATCCGCAGCGTCACCCCCGCCTTGGCGTCGCCGCCGGTGGACGCCTTGGCGTCCTTCGACGAGGAGCCGCAGCCGGTCAGCCCGATCAGCGTCGCGGTCGCGAGCGCGACGGCGGACAGCAGACGGGTGCGACGAGGGGACCGGCTACTCATGGGATGCCTCCAACGTGGATATGCGGGACGGTTCGGGGTCGAGCGACGATGCGGATGTGGTTGCCCGGCCGAGCGCCCCGGCCGAGTCGGGGTTACGCGGGGACGATCGGGTCGGTGTGCGGCGTGCGTCGGCGAGTTCGCGGGCCAGCCGCAGCGGCTCGGGGGCCGCCCACGCGTGCACGTCCACCGGCGCGGCCAGGAAGCCCTGCGCGTGCAGGAAGCGTTCCTGCCGGGCGAGCAGGTCCAGCCGTTCCGGCGACAGGTCGATCCGCAGCGTGTCCGGGCCGAGTTCGCGGTACGCGCCGGCCACCCCGAGCGCGCCCGCGCCGGTCTCGGCGCCCAGGATCCGGGCCACCTCGGCGGGATGCCCGGGGGCCCAGTCGGCGGCCTCGACCAACACCGCGAGGAACCGGGTGACCAACTCCGGGTGGTGGTCCAACAGATCCTGGTGCACCGTGATCGGCCGGGGCGTGCCGTTGTTGATCCGGGCCGCGGGGTCGATCGCCGCGTCCAGGTCGATCGCCACCACCGCGCCGTGCCGCGCGGCGGCCTCGACCGCGAGCGCGCCCTTGACGTAGACGGCGTCCACCTCACCGCGGCCGAGCGCGGCCAACTCGGCTTCCCACTGCCCGATTCCGGCCGCCGCGGGCACCTCGACCGGGTGCGCGTCGGCCAGGCTCGCACCGGCGAGCGAGAGCGCTCCCGCGAAGCCGTGCAGGGCCATCGCCCGCCAGAAGTCGATCGCGATGTCGTGCCGGGGAACAGCCAGCCGCACACCGCGCAACTGCTCGGGGGCGGCGATGCCGCTGTCCGCCCGGACCAGGATCGCCTGGCTCTCCTCGATCCAGGTCAGCCCGACCAGCCGGGTCGCCTCGCCCCGCGAACGCGCCCACAGCGCGGGCACGTTGCCGCCCTCGCGGAAGAGTCCGGGCAGCGCGTGCGTGTAGTGGTGGTCGGCGGCCACCTCGGCCGGGACGTCCTGGAGCGAACGCACGGTGATGCCCTCGGCCGCGAACTCGGCGTCGAGCAGGCCCAGATCGGCCGCGATGCCGGTGGCGGTGGGGACGGGACAGCGGGTGAACCACAGTTCGTCGGGACGGGCGCCGGTCACGGCGGTCATGGCGATACTTCCGTTCGCGTTCGTAGCGGCGGCGAGGGGGTCCGCGGCCCGGCTGGGCACGGCGCGGATCGACCCGGGACCGAACCGGTCCGGGCAGGGGGCAACGGATCATGCGAGGTGACGACCTACGCTGCGCGGACGCCGCGACAAGCAGGTGCGCAGGCACAGGCGCAGACGACGGCGCAGATGCCGACGCCGACGGTTCGATCAGCGGCGATCAGCGGCAATCGCATCGATCGTCGGGCGCGGGGGTACGCAGCTTCGGTGCGGCGGTGGTTCAGCGACAGCCGGCGCTGGCGACGCGCGCGAGGTCGATGTGCCGGCGGCTGGTGAGCAGCGCGCGGGCGGTGGAGAGCGGCGCGGTGTACAACGCGTCTGCGGACACCGGGGCCTCCCTCTCGATTTCGTCGATCACCGGCGCGGTCGAGCGCCGGCGCACCGAATGGTGCATCGGCTGGATCCTGGCACGATCCACACCGTACGATCAAACCTTCCCACGATGTGGGATGTCCGGATGCGCTCCGACGCGATCCGTGGCACACAGTCGTCCATCGGCTTGCCGTATGGTGAAAACCTGCTGTCGAACGGCGAGTTGGGGGATGTCGGTGGACACGCCGGACACGATGCACCCGGAAGAAGACGCGCCGAACGTCGCGGACCCCCCGGCCGCGCACGCGCCGCGCGCGACCGCCGCACCGTCCGGGGCGCAGGCCGTGCAACGGGCGCTGGGCATCCTGCACTGTTTCCGGGCCACCGGCACCGATCTGAGCGCCTCGGACATCGCCCGTCGGCTGAGCCTGTCGGTGTCCACCGCCCATCGCCTGGCCCGCACCCTGGTCGGCGCGGGCTTCCTCGATCAGGACGACCGCACCAGCCGCTACCGACTGGGCCCGGTGGTCGCCGAGCTGGGCCTGCTGGCCTACCACCAACGCGGCCTGCACCACGCGGCACCCGAGTTGGAGCAGTTGTCCCGGCGTACCTCGGCGACCTCCGACCTGGCCATCCGCAGCGGCCGGCATGCGCTGGTCCTGGTCGGCAGTTCGGTACAACCCGGCACGGGGCTCGGGCTGCGCCGCCCACTGCACTCGACCGCACTGGGCAAGGTGCTGCTGGCCTGGGCGGATCCGGCGGACGGCGGGCTGGAGCCGCTGTTGCCGCTCGCCCCGCAGACCGCGCGCACCGTGGTGGATCCGGTCGCGCTACAGGCCCAGTTGCAGGCCGCCCGGGCGATCGGCTACGCGCTCAACGACGGCGAATCGGTGCCGGGGGTGCGCACCCTGGCGGTGCCGATCCTGAACCGGGCCGGCCACGCGCACGCCGCCCTGGCCGTGCGGTCCACGCCCGCCGTGATGACCGACGAGCGCATCCCGTGGTTCCGCGATCGGGCCCAGGCGTGCGCCGACGCCCTGGAGGTACTGCTGCTGCCGCCGCATCGCCGTCGGCTGCGCGAGTCGGGGCTGCCCACGGAATAGGGCGGGGCCGACGCGAAAAGGGGTCCGCCCCACACCTTCGGTCGGAAGGCGCGGGGCGGACCCGGAATCGAGCGGCGGTCAGGCCGCGGCGACCAGCGCGTCGCGACCGAGCGCGCGGGTGCGAGTGGCCGTGACGGTCGTGGGCGACCCGGCCTTGCCCGCCGACTTGGGGGCGAACACCGCCAGTCGCAGGAAGACGAACCGGGCCAGTCCGGCGATGCCCGAGGCGACGAGGTAGGTGCCCTGCTCGACCATGATGCTCGGCGCGGCCTGGACCGCGTGCAGGCCGAGCATCGCCGCCGTGGTGAACAGGTAGGCGACCGCCGCCGAACCGCCCGCCTGGAAGTGCGCCTTGAGGTCGGCGCGGCCCGCCCGGAAGGCGAACCGGCTGTGCAGCTCGGTCGCCAGGATGGTGCCGGCCACGGTGACGATCGCGTTGGCGACCGGGATCGGCAGGTGTCCGGAGAGCGCGACGAGCGCGGCGCTGGAGGCCAGCCCCGTACCGCCACCGAAGACCACGAAGCGAGCGAAGGAGGCGACCGTACCGGGCGTCGACGGCTGAGTGGTGTTCTGCTCTGCGACCCGGCTGCGGTTGTTCACGTGACTCTCCTTGACCCCCTGCGAGCCCTGTCGGCCCGTCGGATCAAACCTAGGGATCGCGCAACACATTCCCCATGGGGCCCACTTCCCTCTCTCGGTAGGGCTGGCCCCACCCCGCTCCGGCGGGTTCACCCCGGGGCGATGTGAACGCCGGCACAGCCGGGAGCGACGAAGTGACGGCGACAATCCATATCGAATGCGGGCAAACCTCCGCCGGTTTCCGTCGATCGTGACCCCTCCCCCGCCCTTCCGAGCATCGACCGGCCGTCGATGTCTGCCTCGTCACACCACACCGTGTGTGCCACATCACTCACGCGGGGCGACATTCGCCCCCAGGTGTACCGAGAGGCGACCCCGGCCGGCGAACCGAGGCCCGAGCCCGAACCCGGGCCGCCGAACCGTCTCCATCCACATGGGTGAGGCGACCCGGTAGCATTAGTTTGGTGAGCACACGAATCGCGGACCTCGGCACCGGCGGCGCACCCCTGCTCGGCGAGCCGCTGCCGGTGGAGCTGGCCAACACCCGCTACGCGGTGCGGGGCGTGCCGCACGAGGGCCTGGCCGAACCGGAACACCTGGCCGCCTGGCTGCGCGACATCGCGCCGCGCCTGGCCGGCCCGCCCTCGGAGGCCGCGCTGCTCGCGGTGGACGCGGCGGACCTGGCGGCGGTACTCGACCTGCGCGAGTGCGTCGCCGCGCTGCTGCGGGCCGCGATGACGGACACCGCGCCGGCCGCCGACGTGCCGACCCGGCTCAACGCGTACACCCGCGCGGCGCCGCGCTGGCGCGAGCTGACCTGGCCGACGGCGGACACCCGCACCGAGGCGGCGCCGATCGCCGCGGTGCTGGCCGAGCTGGCGAACGCCACGATCGACCTGGTCACCGGTCCCGACCGGGCCGAGCTGCGGCCCTGTCACGGCCCGGGGTGCGTGCTGCACTTCGTCAAGAACAACCCGCGCCGCGAATGGTGCTCCGCCGGCTGCGGCAACCGCGCCCGGGTGGCCCGGCACTACCAGCGCACCAAGAACGCTCCCCAGGCGTGAGCCCGCCCCGGTCCTCGGGGTTGCCCGGCGGACGCCGGAGATAACGGAAGCCCCTGAAGACCGGAACGAACGCCTCCGCAAGACTCTGGGCGATTCCCAGCGAGAGGCTTCGATTTCCCATGCGCGTTTCCCGGTTCTCCGGCGCGTCCGCCCGCTCGTCCGCCGCCGCAGTCGCCATTCTGATCGCCTCGACGCTGCTCACCGGCTGCCTCGGCAAGGACGACGACAAGAAGAAGGACGACAAGGGCAGCTCGACCGGGACCAAACCCCCGATGATCACCATGCCGCCGGCACCGACCCTGCCGGCGAAGACCGATCCGTCGACCGGCAAGCCCGCCACCGGCGGCGGCGCCACCCCGTCCGGGACCGCGACCAAGACCAGCGGCCGGGTCAAGATGGTCAAGCCGCACAAGGGCGACTGCATCAACGAGCAGGGCGAGAACATCGACATCGTCGCCTGCACCACACCGCACGACGCGGAGGTGGTCGGCGAGTACACGCTGCCGTCGAACATGTCGCCGACGAGCATGACCTTCCAGGAGGACATCGCCAAGAAGTGCACCGAACTGGTCACCGGTGCCGCCCAGCGCAACAGCGACATCGAACTCTCCAAGCTCACCATGCGCCCCACCGCGGGAAGCCGGCTCAACGAGAACGACCGCGACCTGACCTGCCTCCTCAAGCGCACGGACCACGGTCGGCTCACCGCCCCACTGAAGTAGCCGCGGGCGGGCGGCAAGCCCAGCGGCACCGCAGCGGCTGCGAGGCGGTGCGGCGGCCCGCCGCCCGAAAACCCCGGCGTCGCCGTCGGCACGGCGGCCATCGCCGCCACCGCCGGGACATCCGGCACACCCGCACCGACCGGGGCGTCTCCCTTCGGACGCGGCCCGACGCGGCCCGACAACCGGCCCCTATCCGAACCCGCTTGACGAAAGCGGGAGTTGCCACCGCCGAACCCGCTTGACGTAAGCCGGAGTCGGCACCGCCGAACCCGCCCATCGCGCGGTGCCGGCAGGCCCGCGGGACGGCGATCGGCCACCGCGACACTCGCCCCGGCGGACGAGCCGGCTCGGCGGGTGCCAAGGGACCCACCCCGAGCGGCGCCCTCGCGACCCGCGGCCGCACACCCTGCGACGCAGCGGACGTGCACCACACACACGGCCGTTCCCGGCCCACCTCGCGTACACGCCCGCACTCGCCTGTCTCACACGGAGCCGACATCGCGGCCGGGTGCGTGCCCGGTCGGCGGCAGTGGGCCCGGTCGCCCTCCGATCCGGCGAACATCCCGCGCCGCCGCACCAAGTCCCCGCAGTCCCGGCTCGGCCCCATCCGGCCGCCCGTACGGGTAAGCCCTGCTCGTCCGCGCCCCGCCCCGCCGCCCGCGAAACCGCGCCCGCACCGGACCGCGCCAATATCGCGTTCTGTTCGAGTGATGTCCCAATCCTCGCTGATTCACCCGTTCGAGCGGCATGTGCTCCACACGCCCGATCCGCCCCACCCGTCCGCGTAGCCTGGCGCCCGCGACGGTGCTTCCCCTGCCCGACGAGGCCCTGCCCCGCCTACACGGGAGCACCCGAACACCCCCGCCGGCGGCCGCAATCGGCCCGCCGCGTGGTCCGCAGGACACCCGCACGATTCGTTCCGACTTTTTCGAGGATGCCGATGGTTCTCGCTGGATCGTCCCCCGGAGGCCGACGGCCGGCCCTCGCGTGGGTTCTCCCCTTCCTCGTGACCGCCGCGTGCGCGGTCGCGGCCGTGGCCGCGGTCTCCTCCCAGGCTCGCCCCGCGGTGGCCTTGTGCGGTGGAATCGCGACCGTCGCCGTCGCCGTGTGCGCCGCCGAGGCGGGCCGCCGCGGGCGCACGATCGCGCAACTGCACGTACGACTCCAGCAGCAACAGGTCGGGCTGCGCCGCCGACTCGCCGCACAGGAACAGGAGACGGTCCGGCTGGCGGAGGAGATGTTGCCCGAGGCGATCGGCCGCCTCCAGGCCGGCGAGCCGGTACCGGAGGTGATGCGCAAGGTCGCCCCGCAACCGGAAGACCCGACCGAATTCGCGGTCGCACACCGCAATGTGATCCGCTCGGTGATCGACACGGTCAGCGCCGAGGAGGACCTGCGCGATTCCGCCCAGCGCGCGTTCGTCAACATCGCTCGCCGCGTCCAGGCCACCATTCACCAACAGGCCCAGGACATGCGGGACATGGAGGACCGGCACGGCGACGACCCGGTCGTCTTCCGCGACCTCCTGCACCTGGACCACGGCAACGCGCTGATCGGTCGGATGGCCGACAGCATCGCCGTGCTCGGTGGCGCCCGCCCGGGTCGCCAGTGGGAAACCGACATCGGCATGTACAGCGTGTTGCGCGGCGCCATGTCGCGCATCCTGGACTACCGCCGGGTCAAGCTGCACTCGGTCGTCGAGGTCGCGGTGATCTCGCAGCACGTCGAACCGCTGATCCACGCGATCGCCGAACTGCTCGACAACGCCACCCGATACTCGCCGCCCTCGACCACCGTGCACCTGAGCACCACCGAGGTGCAGACCGGCATCGCGGTCGAGATCGAGGACGCCGGCGTCGGCCTGAGCGAGGAGGCCCGCCGCCGGGCCGAGCGCATCCTGTCCCTGGACGGCGCCGCGCTCAACCTGGGCGATCTCGGCGAGACGCCGCGACTGGGCCTGACCGTGGTCGGCCGCCTCGCGAAGGCCAACAACTTCAAGGTGATGCTGCGCCCGTCGGCCTACTCCGGCGTACGCGCGGTCGTGGTCATCCCGCAGAACCAGATCACCGCGAACGTGCCGCCGATGTACCCGATGCCCGAGCACCTCCAACACCTGGACGAACTCCCGTCCCTGCACGACATGATGACCGACACGCCGGTCGTCACCGAGTTCGGCGCGAACGGGCTGCCGCAACGCCGTCGACGCAACCTGGGCACCGTCCCCCGCGCCGCGGCACCGCGCGGCGAGCACCGCGCGACCGGCCCCAAGCCCACCACGCCGAGCGTCGACGACACCCCGCCGGGACTCGGCCTGGACGCCTTCCTCAGTGGCATCAACGGCGAACTTCCGTCCGGTGAACGGCGATCCGAGAGCAGGGACGATACGTGGGACGACGGGGGATATCGATGACGGGCTACCGACCGAACATGGACTGGATGCTCGCCGATCTGGCGAAGAGCGTGCCGTTCACGCGCTACATCGTGCTGCTCTCCGCGGACGGCCTGCGGATGGCCCAGCACAACACCGCGGCGGACACCGCCGACCGGCTCGCCGCCGCGTGCGCCGGCCTGCAGAGCCTCGCCGCGGCGATCGCGTCCGAATTCCCCAAGGGGGACGGCCGGATGCGCCTGGTCGTGATCGAAGTCAACGGCGGCTACTTCTACATGATGGCCGCCGGCGCCGGCGCGTATCTCGCGGTGCTGGCCGACGGTCAGGTGGACACCGGTCTGCTCGGCCATCGGATGCGCGACCTGGTGATCCGGATCGGCGAACACCTCACCAGTCCGCCGCGCCGCGACGGGGCCTTTCCGTGATCGTGCCGCGGCGCTCCCGGCGCGATCCATACCCCGAACGGCTGTACATGGTCGGGGAAAACCCCGAGGACCGGCACCGGTTGGACCTCGTCACGCTGTTCGTCGCCAAGCACGAACCCGAGCGCGGGATGGCTCCCGAGCTCGCCGCGATCCTGCGGATGTGCGAACAGCCGTTGTCGATGGCGGAGATCTCCGCCCACATGCGGTTACCGACCAGCGTGCTGACCCTGGTGCTCCTGGACATGGTCGACACGGATCAGCTCGAGGCGCGGGCCCCGATCCCGACCGCGTCGTTGCCCGACATCGATCTGCTCAAGGCGGTGATGCATGGACTACAAAGGCTCTGAGACCCTCGCCGGACCGCGCCCCGAGGACATGCTGCCCGCGACGGCCGCCGCCGCGGTCAAGGTGGTGATCGTCGGCGGCTTCGGCGTCGGCAAGACCACCCTGGTCGGTGCGGTCAGCGAGATCCGACCGCTCACCACCGAGGAGACGATGACACAGGCGGGCGTCGGCATCGACGACCTCGCGGGCATCGAGCACAAGACCACCACGACCGTGGCGATGGACTTCGGTCGGATCAGCCTCGACGAGCGCCTGGTGCTCTACCTGTTCGGCACCCCCGGACAGGAACGCTTCTGGTTCCTGTGGAACGGCCTGTTCGACGGCGCGCTCGGTGCCGTGGTCCTGGTCGACACCCGGCGCCTGGAGGTGTGCTTCGACGTGCTGGGCCGACTGGAGGACCGCGGCGTGCCGTTCGTGGTCGCGGTCAACACGTTCCCCGAGTCGCCGGTCTACTCGATGGACGAACTACGCGGCGCGCTCGACCTGGACGAGTCCGTACCGATGGTCGACTGCGACGCCCGCAGTCGGGGTTCGAGCCGGGACGTCCTGCTGGCCCTCATGCAATACCTCTACACGCTCACCACGAACCGGGAGATGCAATGACCGCTCCTCCCCCCGTTCCGCCGCCCGGCTGCCCCGCGCACGCAGGCGCGACGGCCACCGAGGGCATCACCAGGTTGTACGGCCCGGAGACCATCGCCGACCCGGGCGCCGCGTACGAGAGGTTGCGCGCCGAATACGGAGCGGTCGCACCGATCCTGGTCGACGGCGACTTCCCGGGCTGGCTGGTCCTGGGCTACCGGGAAAACCTGGAGGTCATGCGCACGCCGAGCCGATTCTCCCGGGACGCGCGCAACTGGCGCGATTGGCGCGAGGGCCGCATCCCGCCGGACGCCACCATCCTGCCGATCATGGAGTATCGCCCGGACTGCGTGTCCACCGACGGCGCCGAGCACCAGCGGCTGCGCACCGTGGTCACCGAGAGTCTGGACCGGTTCGACCGACGCGGCATCCGCAAGCACGTCCAGCGACTCGCCCACGACCTGATCGACCGGATCGCGGCCGACGGTCACGCGGACCTGGTCGCCCAGTACGCGCAGCAGTTGCCGATGCTGGTCATCGCGCAGCTCTACGGTCTGCCCGACGCGATGGGCCCGCGCCTGGTCGAGGCCAGCGCCGAGCTGATGATGCAGAGCGAACGCGCCCTGGAGTGCAACGAGTTCATTCTCCAGACGCTGCGCGACCTGGCCGACCGCAAGCGCGTCGAGCCGGCCGCCGACTTCCCGTCCTGGCTGCTCGAACACCCGAACAAGCTGTCCGACGACGAAGTCCTCCACCACCTGCGGCTGGTGATGGTCGCGGCGAACGAGCTGACCATCTCGCTGATGGCGAACACGATGCGGGTGGTCCTGACCGACGACCGGTTCGCCGCCTCGTTGGCCGGCGCGCGGTTGAGCCTGCCCGACGCGGTCGAGCAAGTCCTTTGGGACGAACCGCCGTTGTGGGTCATCCCGGGTCGCTGGGCGCTGGTGGACACCGAGTTGGGCGGGCGTCGGATCAAGGCGGGCGACCTGCTCGTACTCGGCGTGATGGCCGGCAACGTCGACCCGCAGATCCGTACCGACCTCACCGTGCCGGTCCACAACAACCGGGCCCACCTGGCGTTCAGCGGCGGCGCGCACCTGTGTCCGGGACAGGACATCGGTCGAGCCATCACGGACACCGCGATCGACACGCTCAACAGCCGACTGCCCGATATCCGGCTGGCCCACCCCGACCGCCCCCCGGCCTGGCACGCGGCCACCTGGGCCCGCTATCTCACCTCGCTACCGGTCGAGTTCACCCCGGTTCCCCTGGTACCACCCGCCGAATGGACCCGCCCCCCACGCCCACCCCGCCCCACCACCCCACCGCAACCCCCGCCGGCCCCCCTACCCACCACATGGTGGACCCGCCTCACCACCTGGCTCTTCGGCTGACCCAGGGAGGGTGCGCGGCCAACCCCCCACACCCTCCCCACCACACCACAGCCCGGGCAACGAACCCCTCCAGCCCGTCCGGCACTTGAGGACAACCGAATTCCCACCCCACCAGACCGCAACCCGGGGGAGGAACCCCCTTCAGCCCGTCCGGCGCTTGAGGACAACCAAAGCTCGGCCCCACCACACCGCAACCCGAGAAACGAACCCCCTCAGCCCGTCCGGCGTTTGAGGACCCCGCGCGCTCAGTGCCCGGTGATCACCCGCAACAACGCCCCGACCGCATCCGCCACCGCCCCGCGCGAAGCGGAAAGCGCCGGCCGCGGATCCGCCTTCCCCGGCTCGGCCACCAACCGCGACCGCAACGTCCCGGTGTAGGCGATGTTGAGCGCCGTGCCCACGTTGATCTTCGTCATCCCTGCGGCCACCGCACTCCGCAGCTCGTCGTCCGGCACCCCCGAGGACCCGTGCAGCACCAGCGGTACGTCCACCGCCGCCCGCAACCGCGCGATCAGTTCGTGGTCGAGCGTGGCGGTCCGATCCAGCATCGCGTGGCTGCTGCCGACCGCGACGGCCAACGCGTCGACGCCGGTCGCCCGCACATACGCGGCGGCCTCGTCCGGATCCGTCCGGGCCCCCGGCGCGTGCGCGTCGAGCGCCGGATGCCCCGGCTTGCCGCCGACTTCGCCGAGTTCGGCCTCCAGCGTGATCCCGCGCTCGTGTGCCCAGGCCACCGCGTCCGAGGTGGCCGCCACGTTGTCCGCGTAGCTCAGCCGCGACGCGTCGAACATGACCGAGCTGATCCCGGTCCCCTCGACGGCGTGCAACAGGTCCACCGATTCGACGTGGTCCAGGTGCAGCGCGACCGGTACCGCAGCCTCCTCCGCCAACACGCGACACGCGGCCGCGAACGGACCGAGCCGCCCGCGTCGGAACTTCACCGCGTTCTCGCTGATCGCCACCACGACCGGCAGCCCCGCCGCCTCCGCCGCGATCAGCACCCCCTCGGCGTGCTCCAAGGTGATCACGTTGAACGCGGCCACCCCCACCCCGTCCGCGCGCGCCGCGTCGGTCAATATCCCCGTCGAGGTCAACGGCATGTCATCTCTCCTCGTGAACGATCCCGACCACCATCAACCCCGAGCCCAGCCATCCCAAGCCCAGCCGTCCCGCGCCCGGCCGTCCCGCGCCCGGCAACCCCGAGCCCACCCGCGCCCGGACCCGCGCGGACACCGGCCCGCGCCCCGCCGAACCCTCGGCCGTACCTCATCGCGGCGGCTCCACCACATCGACCCGCACCCTCGGCCGCCAGGTCCGGTACAGCTCGCCGTCCACGTCCCCCGCCACCGGCGCGGCCACCGCCGCCGCCGACAGGGCCACCGCGTCCCGCAACCGGTCCGGCCAAGGGCTGCCCTCGGCCAACCCGCGCGCCAACGCCGCCACCGCCGCGTCCCCCGCGCCCGTGGCGTTGCCGTGCACCGAAGTCGGCGGCGCGGCCCGCCACCATCCCGCACCGGTCCCGGCGACCATGCCCTCCGAACCGAAGGAGGCAACCACCGCCGTGTCGGCCCGCGCCTCGCGCAACAGCCGCGCCACCGCCCGCAGCGGATCGCTCTCGCCCGTCGCCGCGAGCAACTCGTCGGCGTTCGGCTTGACCACGTCCGGCCCGGCCGCGACCCCGGCCACCAACGCCGGCCCCGACGCGTCCAGCAGCACCGGCACCCGCGCGGCGCGCGCAAGCGTCACCAACTCCGCGTAGCCGCCCGCCGCAACCCCCGGCGGCAGACTCCCGGAAAGCACCAACACCGTTGCCCCAGGCAAGAGTTCGGCCGTGGCGGCAACCACCCGCGCCCACTCCTGCGCGGTCCGCGCGGCGCCGAGTTCGTTGAGCGAGGTCGCGCCGCCCGAGCCGGTCTCCACGATCGTGGTGGTGCTGCGCGTCTCGCCCACCACCGGCACCGCCGTCAACGCGATGTCCGCCGCCGCGAGATCGGCCCGTATTCGTTCGCCCGTCACGCCGCCCAGCGGAGCCACCGCCGCGACGGCGACCCCCAGCGAACGCAACACGCGTGCGACGTTGATGCCCTTGCCTCCGGCGCGCCCGCCGACCGACACCGGCCGATTCGCGCCGTCCCGGATCATCCGGTCCAGGTGGTAGGTGACATCCCAGGCCGGATTCGGCGTCACCGTGAGGATCACGAGGTCTCCCGCCGGTCCCGGGCCCCGCCGCCGCCGTTCGTCACGACGCGTCCAACACCACGGACCGGGTCAGGTGCCTCGGCTCGTCCGGGTTCAGCCCCCGGCTCTCCGCGACGGCGACCGCGAGCTTCTGTACTCGGACCAATTCCGCCATCGGGTCGAGCGCACCGGCCACGAACATGCCGCCGGTGGCCGCGACCTGTTCGGCGAGGCCCTCCGGCACCGGCCCGAACACCCAGGTGATCCGGTTCGGCGCGGCGATGCTGATCGGCCCGTGCCGGTACTCCATCGCCGGGTAGCTCTCGGTCCAGGCGCCGGCGGCCTCGCGCATCTTCAGCGCGGCCTCCGCCGCGAGACCGGTCGACCAGCCCGAGCCCAGGAAGGTGAACTGCTCCGCCGCCACGAGCGCGGCGTCGGGCACCCAGGCAACAGCCGTCTCCGCGTCCCGTACCGCCGCCGCCGGGTCTTCCCCGACGTGCGCCCGCAGCAGCGCGAGCGCGGTGGTGGCGAACCGGGTCTGCACGACGGACTGTTCGTCCGCGAAGTCGAGCATCACGATCTCGTCCGCCGAGGTCATGATCGGCGTGCCCGGCGTGCCGGTGATCGCGGTCGTCGCGACGGCGCCGCGAATGTCCGCCAGCAGCCGCAACACCTCGGTGGTGGTGCCCGAACGGGTCAACGCGATCACCCGGTCGTAGTCCCGCACGCCAGGGAACTCCGACGCCGCAAAGGCGTCGGTGACCCCGAGCCCGGCACGCTCACGCAGCACCGCATACGCCTGACCGATGAACCACGACGTCCCACACCCGACGATGGCCACCCGCTCACCGGACTTGGGCAGTCCCACACAGTCCCCGGCCAACGCGGCGGCCCGCGCCCACAACTCGGGCTGGGTGGCGATCTCGGCAGAGGTATGGCTCACGGTCGTCATGGCGCTCCCGGGTCCTTGGCAGTGCGCACTGCTGCACTCCCATGCTTGAAACTATTCATTTGATAGCAGTTTCAAGCACGAATGAGCAATCCCGCGCGCTCCATCACCGCCCAATAAGCCCTATTGATCCCAAATCTCCCCCATCCCACCAGCGCCGCAGCGCCGCAGCTCGGCACCGCGGCCGCAGGAGGCACAGCATCGCGGCGACGAGGGTTGGCAAGGTGGCAACACGGAGCGAGCGGAGCCGCGCGGGGCAGAGCTGGTTGCCGGCATGAGGCGATCGGAGCAAGTCGACGGCTTGGCGACGAGGGCCACGCGGTGAGCGGGGTTGCGCAGCGCCGAGGCGACAACACCGGCGGTGACCCGGAACCGACCCCACCGGCAGGCAACCCGAAGACAACCGCACCAGCACGCAACACGCACGCAACCACACAGGCGAACCACACGAAGGCACCCCGCGCCAGGAGACAACGCAAACGCCACACCCGAACAAGCGACCCGAGCCGCCCCCACAAGCAGGCAACACGGACGCGACCGCACCGGCGTGCCACGCAGGAACGACCACCACCGGGCCGTCCCGAACCGACGCTCGGCCCGCCGTGTGGGTTGATCGACCCAAGGGCGGGTGGTGCCGGGACCCGGGTGGTTCCCGTATCGGCCGCGCCGCAGGTGGATGGGGTGTGGGGCTGTCGTTCGTGAGGCTGCGGCGTTACATTGGCGCGGCTCGCGGAGCAGGGCGTCGGGCGTGGGTTCGCGCCGGGGTCTGCTGCTTGATCGACGGGGGATCCGTACACATGGGAGAGGCCGACAACCGGGCCGCCTGGGGGCCGTTGGTTGCCGATCTGGCGCGGCGGCGGGCCGGGTCCCGGGCCATGGGTGGGCCGGCGAAGGTCGCCCGATACACGGCTGCGGTACCGGGGCGGCTGCCCGCCCGGGCCAGGGTCGCCGCGCTCCTGGACGAGGACTCGTTCGCCGAACTCGGCACGCTCACCGGCGGCGCGGAAATCCCCTCCGACGCGTTCGTCGCCGGTTCCGGCCTGATCGACGGCCGCCCGGTGTTCGTCGGCGCCGAGGACTTCACCGTCCAGGGCGGCTCGATCGGCCCGGGCGCCGCCGCCAAGCGGGCCCGGCTGGTCCGCCTGGCCGGCCAGGAACGCGCGCCGCTGGTGACCCTGCTCGAAGGCGCCGGCCACCGCGCGGGCAACGCGCTCGCCGGGCACACCGCGACCCCCAACGACCTCCAGGCCCTGGTCGATCTCGCCGGCCTGGTCCCCACCATCGCGATCGTGCACGGCCCGTCCGCCGGACACGGCGCGCTGACCGCCCCGCTGTCCGACTTCGTGATCATGGTCGAGGGCACCGGCGCCCTGTTCACCGCCGGCCCCCCGCTGGTCGCCGCCGCCACCGGCGAACGAGTCGACAAGCACACCCTCGGCGGCAGCCGGGTGCACTGCGTGGTCAGCGGCGTCGCACACAACGCCGTGCCCGACGATGCGGCCGCGCTCCGACTGGCCCGCCGATACCTCTCCTACTTCCCGTCCCACGCCTGGCAACATCCGCCGTACGCGGGACCGGAGTCGGGCAACACCGATGTCGGCCCGCGCGGCACCGAGGCCCTCCTGGACCTGATCCCCCCGGACGCCCGCCGCCCGTACGACATCAAGCCCGTCCTGACCGAGGTCTTCGACGGGGGCACGGTCCTGGAGTTGCAACCCGCGCACGGCGCCTCCATCGTCACCGCGCTCGCCCGCCTCGGCGGCCACGCGGTGGCGGTACTGGCGAACCAACCGGCGGTCCGGGCCGGCACCATCGACGCCGACGCCGCCGACAAGGCCGCCCGATTCGTCCACCTCGCGGGCGCGTTCCACCTCCCGGTGGTCTTCCTCGCCGACAACCCCGGCGTCCTGGCCGGCACCGCCGCCGAGCAATCGGGCGTCCTGCGCGCGGCGGCCCGCCTGTTCGCCGCCCAGCACCGGCTACGCGTCCCGAAGCTGCACGTGACGCTGCGCAAGGCGTTCGGATTCGGCAGCTCGGTGATGGCGATGAACCCGTTCGACGCGCAGACCGTCTCGTACGCGCTCCCGGGCGTCACCCTCGGCGGCATCCCGGCCGCCGCCGGCGCCGCCGCCGCCAAGCACGACGCGGACACCACCGAGCGGCTCACCGCGAACGAGGCGAGCGGCCCGTGGCGCTCGGCGAACGCGCTCTCCTACGACGACGTGATCGCACCGACCGAGGTACGCGACGCCCTGCTCGCGGGCCTGACCCGCGCCCGCGCCCGGCTCACCGGCCCGGTCGAGCCGATTCGGCGGCCCGAGTACCTGCCTTAGGCTCACCCCATGGACGGTTTGGGTGATCTGCTGCGCGGGATCCGGGCGGACGGCGCGCTGTTCGACCGACGGGTCCTGCCGCCGGGCGCGTCCGCCGAGGTCACCAGCGGCGCCCCGCTGACCCTGTACTCCGTGGTCCGCGGCAGCGGCCGGCTCCTGCCCGAAGGCGGCCCGGCACTGCCCCTGGGCCCCGGCGACGCCGCCCTGATCCGCGGCTGCACCCCGGTCACCTTCGTCACCGACGCCCACCCGGACGGGGCCGCCGGCCCCACCACCGAACTGCTCTCCGGCGCCTACCGCGCACACGCCGACATCGGCCGCCGGCTACCCGCCGCCCTCCCCCGGGCGCTGCTCGTCCCGGACGACGAGGGCTGCGACGAGGTGCTGAACTTCGTCTCGGCCGAGATCGCCGCCGACAAGCCGGGCCAACAGTTCGTCCTGGACCGACTGCTCGACTGGATGCTGGTCTGCACCCTCCGCGCCTGGTTCGACCGCCCCGAGGCACAGCCGCCCGCGTGGTACCTGGCCCTGGCCGACCCGGTCGTGGGCACCGCCCTGCGCGCGGTCCACGACGCGCCGGCCCGGCCCTGGACGATCGCCGCCCTGGCCGCCGAGGCGGGCGTCTCGCGCACCTCCCTCTCCGAGAGGTTCACCACCCGAGTCGGCCAACCACCCCTCACCTACCTGACCGAGTGGCGCATGTCGCTGGCCGCCGACCTGCTCACCGAGCCGGACGCCACGGTCGCCGCGGTGGCCCGCCGCGTCGGCTACGCCGACCCGTTCGCGTTCAGCACCGCGTTCAAACGCGTCCGCGGCCTGAGCCCGACCGCCTACCGCAACACCCGCGCGGCCTAGCCAGGCCCGTCCGGCGGCAATCCTCCGCCGAAGCACCCGACGCGGCGCCCACAACACCCCGACGGCTCCGCGCGCGGCCCGGACGCACGGACATGTGCCCCGGCTTCTCGCCCATGGTCACCCCGCCCGGCCGCGTCCAGGCTGGACACATGACAGAAGCGACGCAGCAACACCCGATCCTCGTCATCGGCGGCACCGGCTAGACCGGCAGCCGGGTGGTGGACGCGCTCCGCGCCCGAGGCGCCGCCGTGCGGGTGGCCTCCCGCTCCGCCGAACAACACTTCGACTGGTACGACGACAGCACCTGGGCCCCCGCGCTGGCCGGCGTGTCCGCGCTCTACCTGGTCCCGCTGGACGGTATGTCGACCGGTCCGGCCTTCGTCCGGCAGGCCGTCGCGACCGGGGTCGAGCGGATCGTCCTGCTCTCCGCTCGCGGCACCGACACCCCCGGCCACTTCGCCGACGACGACCCGGCCAATCACGCCCGCCTGGAGCTGGAGGCGGCCGTGCGCGACAGCGGCGCCCAGTGGACGATCCTGCGTCCCGGTTGGTTCGCGCAGAACTTCAGCGAGGGCCTGTTCCGGGACGAGATCCGCGCCGGGGAGCTGTACCTGCCGACCGGGAGCGCCCCGGTGTCCTTCGTGGACACCGAGGACATCGCCGCGGTCGCGGCGACGGCCCTGCTCGACCCCGGCCACGCGGGCGAGACCTACGAACTCTCCGGCCCTCGCGCGGTGACCTTCGACGAGGCCCTCGCCGAGATCGCCGCGGCGACCGGACACCGGGCCCGCTACATCCCGGTCGAGCCCGCCGCGTACACCGCCGCGCTGGTCGAGCGGGGCGTGCCCGAGTTCGACGCGGGCCTGTGGACCTCGGCCCTGAACGGAATCCTGCACGGCCTGGAGGCCAGGATCTCCGACGGCATCCCCCGCGCCCTGGGCCGGGCGGGCCGCGACTTCACCGAGTTCGTCCGGGCCGCGGCCCCCACCGGTGCCTGGACCCCCTGACCCGTCCACCCACCACCGTGAGGGGGGCCCCCCAACACCT
>NZ_JBHZAV010000074.1:0-47106 GCF_042754445.1 Embleya sp. NPDC059213 | reverse complement strand
ACACGCTCGAAGCTACGTGTTCCGGCACGCGTGCCGTGGCGTTTTGCCGAGAATCGAGGGAGTTGCGCCCCCGTGCTGCTCGCGGGGACGATGTCGGTTCTCGGGGATCCGCCGGTGACCTCCCAGGTCTTGAGGACGGCGGCCACCGACGCCTCGGTCGAGCCGGGGCGCTCAGTGCCTTCGGCCGCCGCGCAGGTGCAGGCGTTCCCCCGGGAACCGTTCGCGGAAGCGCCGGTCGTGCGAGACCGCGACCACCGCCCCGGGGTAGGCGGCGAGCGCCGCCTCCAGGTCCTCGATCAGGTCGAGGGCGATGTGGTTCGTCGGCTCGTCGAGTACGAGGAGGTCCGCCGGCCGGGTCACCAGCCGCGCGATCTGCAGCCGCCGTCGTTGCCCCGCGGACAGCGCCGCGACCGGGACGGGAAGGTCCTCGCTGCGGAACAGGCCCAGCGCCAGCAGTTGTTCGGCGTATTCCTCCGGCAGCCCCGGGCGGCCGGCCGAGAACGCGGCGAGCAGCGGGAGGCGGGTGGCCCGCGCGGGCAGTTCCTGGGCCAGGTAGGCGATCCGGGCCGTCCGACGCACCGCTCCCGCGTCCGGTTCCAGTTCGCCGGCCAGGACGCGGAGCAGGGTCGTCTTGCCCGCGCCGTTCTCGCCCGTGACCAGCAGGCGCTGCCCGGGGGCGATCGCCAACAGCTCGTCCAGACGCAGCCGTTCGCCGACCGCCACCCGGTCCAGCTCGGCGAGCGGGAGGTCGACGGGACGTTCGCCACCGGCCGCCGCCGGCACCGTGGTGAACCGCAGTGGTTCCGGCGGCGCCGCCACCGGGTTGCGGCGCAGGTGGGCCAGCCGCTCACGGACCGCCCGTACCTGCCCTCCGAGTTTCGCCTCGTGGGAGCGGCGGTGCTTGCCGAAGCCCTGCCGCGGATCCTTGCCGGTGCCGGCCAACCGCTTCCCCGCGGCGTCGAGCAGCTCCTCGGCATCGGCCACCTCTTCGAGCCAGTCCGCGTGTTGCTGCTCCGCGCGGCGTCGAGCGGCGGCCTTGGCGGCTCGGAAACCCGCCCAGCCGTCGCCGTACCGGTGCACCGTGCGTGTGTCCCGGTCGACTTCGAGGATCGTGTCGGCGATGCGCTCCAGGAAGCCGCGGTCGTGGGTGACCGCGACGACCGTGCCGCGGTGCGCGCGCAGGCATTCCTCCAGGTGGTGCACGGCCGCGGCGTCGAGATGGTTCGTCGGCTCGTCGAGGAGCAACAGTTCGGGGGCGGCGGCCAACACGCAGGCGAGCGCGAGCCGCGATTGTTCGCCGCCCGAGAGCGAGCCGAGCACGCGGTCGCGGGTGACCCCGACGAGCCCGAGCGCGTGCATGGCGGCATCGACGCGGGCGTCCGCCCCGTAACCGCCGCGTTCCTCGTACACGTTCAACAGGTCGCCGTACGCGTCGAGTTCGTCTTTCGACGCGTCGGCGAGGCGGGCCTCTGCGGTGCGCAGCCGGTGTTCCAGGTCCCGCAGTTCGGTCAGGGCGAGGTCGACGGCGTCCTGCACGGTGCGGTCCGGGTCGAGGTCGAGGGTCTGGGCGAGGTGGCCGATGCCGCCGGGGAAGTCGACGGTGATCCGCCCGGCGTCCGGGGCCTCGGCTGCGGCGAGCAGCCGGAGCAGGGTGGATTTGCCGGAGCCGTTCTCGCCGACGACCGCCGCCTTCTCGCCCGGGCGGATGGTGAAGGAGACCTGGTCCAGGAGGGTGCGGGTGCCGTAGGACTTGCTGACGTCCTGGACGGACAGTTGCGCCACGGCGGCGGGCGAAGGGGTGCCGGAAGTGGTGTGGGCGCGTTCGCGCATGTGACTTTCCCTGGGCATGCGAAGTGTCTACGGGCGGCGGAATCGGCGACGTCGGCCGGGCCCGGACTCAGAGAGAAAGTAGAACAGTGCCACCCATCCACCATAACAAGAGACGCGGCCGGCGCGGCGGCGACCGCGCGGGCCGGCGGTCGGTCAGTGCTTCGTCGCCGGCCCCTTCGACGTGTCGATGGCCGGAGCGATGTCGGTGTCGGGATCGGCGCCGGCCAGCAGTTCGGCCACCCGGCGGGTGGGGTAGTCCGCGGCGGCGACCTCCGGATAGTGCAGGTCGAAGGCCGGGGATTCGGAGCGCACTCGGGGCTGCCGGGTGAAGTTGTGCCGGGGCGGCGGGCAGGGGGTCGCCCATTCCAGCGAGCGACCGTATCCCCACGGGTCGTCCACCACGACCCTGCGTCCGTATCTGTGCGTCTTCCAGACGTTGTACAGGAACGGCAGCGTGGACAGGCCGAGCAGGAACGAGCCGATGCTGGAGACCGTGTTCAGCGTGGTGAACCCGTCGCCGGCGAGATAGTCGGCGTAGCGGCGGGGCATGCCCTTGGCGCCGAGCCAGTGTTGCACCAGGAAGGTGGTGTGGAAGCCGACGAACAGGGCCCAGAAATGGATTTTGCCGAGTCGTTCGTCGAGCATATTGCCGGTGAACTTGGGCCACCAGAAGTGGAATCCGGCGAACATGGCGAAGACGACGGTGCCGAAGACGACGTAGTGGAAGTGGGCCACGACGAAGTAGCTGTCGGTGACGTGGAAGTCCAGTGGCGGAGAGGCCAGGACGACGCCGGTGAGCCCGCCGAAGAGGAAGGTGACCAGGAAGCCGATCGACCACAACATGGGGGTCTCGAAGGACAGCGACCCGTTCCACATGGTGCCGATCCAGTTGAAGAACTTCACTCCGGTGGGTACGGCGATCAGGAACGTCATGAACGAGAAGAACGGCAACATCACGGCACCGGTGGGGAACATGTGGTGTGCCCAGACGGTGACCGAGAGTCCCGCGATGGCGATGGTGGCGGCGATCAGGCTCTTGTAGCCGAAGATGGGGTTGCGCGAGAAGACCGGGAGGATCTCGGTGACGATGCCGAAGAACGGCAGCGCGATGATGTAGACCTCGGGATGGCCGAAGAACCAGAACAGGTGTTGCCACAGCAGTGCTCCGCCGTTGGCGGGGTCGAAGACGTGGGTACCGAACTTGCGGTCGGCCTCCAGCGCGAACAGGGCCGCTGCCAGTACCGGAAACGCCATGATGACCAGCACCGAGGTCAGCAGGACGTTCCAACAGAAGATCGGCAGCCGGAACATGGTCATCCCGGGTGTACGCATGCAGATGATCGTGGTGATGAAGTTGACCGCGCCCACGATGGTCCCGAAGCCGGACATCGCCAAGCCCATGATCCACATATCCCCGCCGATCGACGGCGAGCGCACCAGGCCGCTCAGCGGGGTGTACGCGAACCACCCGAAGTCGGCCGCCCCCTGCGGGGTGAGGAACCCGGCGACCGCGATCAGCGAGCCGAACAGGTAGAGCCAGTAGGCGAGCATGTTCAGGCGGGGGAAGGCCACGTCCGGTGCGCCGATCTGGAGCGGCATGATCCAGTTGGTGAAGCCCGCGAACAGGGGTGTGGCGAACATCAACAACATGATCGCGCCGTGCATCGTGAACGACTGGTTGAACTGCTCGTTGGAGATGAACTGCGTGCCTGGGCGCGCCAGTTCGGCGCGCATGCCGAGTGCGAGCACGCCACCGAAGAGGAAGAACAGGAACGATGTGACGAAGTAGAGGTTGCCGATCGTCTTGTGATCGGTGGTGGTCAGCCAGTTCACCACGATCTCGCCTCGGCGGGCCGAGCGCGGAACGGTCTCCGTCTCCGTCTCCGTCGCCGTGGGCACGGTGGTCGGTGTCGGCGCCTGGGTGTCTGTCATGTGTTTGCTCCGCGGGATGCTTGGCACAGGGACGCCGGGTCGACGGCGTGACCGGCCGCGTTGGTGCTTCCGTTCACGAACCGCCTCCAGGGGGCACCACGACTCGCTGTTGACGATCATGGCGGGTCACCCATAGCTTTCTCGCCGATGGGCACTACCCGTATGGGGTATGGAAGACCCGGGCGGGCGAAGGGTGAACAGCACATGGGGGACCGGATGCACCGACAGCAGGGACACCTGATCTCCGCCGGCAAGGGCCACGCCGTCTTGCACGGCATGCACTGAAGCGGGTCCGACCGCAATGCCCTGGCCGAGCGCGATCAACGGCACGGGCCGGGTCGACGTCCGCACCTCTGCCTCCGTTCCACCCATGCTCCACCCCCGCTGCTCCACCTCCGCTCCGTCCCGCACCGCGCGGCCGTGGCCGTCCGGCCGGCGGGGTCAGGAACGGCCCGGCACCGGTTGCCCCGTGCCGTAGGCGGCGGCCATCGGGGAACTGCCCATGGTGACGAAATTGCGAATGCCGGCCAGGTAGGCGTCGCGGTCGACCAGTCCGTCGCGGTCGTTGTCGAGGGCGTCGAATGCTACGGCGGCATCGGCCTCGGCGTTGCCTCCCGCCGCGCGCAGGCGGATGAACTCGGCGCGGTCCAGGCGCCCGTCGGCGTCGGCGTCGGCGATGTCGAACAGGGAACCCAGGGCGGGTCGGCAGGAGCGTTCGAACGCGTCGTGCCCCACCCACGAGCGATATTCCTCGAACGTCACGCGTCCGTCGTGGTCGGCGTCCATGTCCTGGAAGACCGCCTCGTGGGCGGCCCGCGACGCGACGACGACCGGATGGTGGGCGTCGCGGCCCACGGCGGAGGCCACGCGGTCGACCCGGGCGAGATATTCCTCGTGGGTGATGGCTCCGTCGCCGTCGACGTCCAACATGGCGAAGATGCGGTGCTGCGGTGAGTCGGACACTGCGCTCCCTCCAGGGTGCTCCATGGCTTTGCAGCCGCAAGATACCCAGGAAGGGAGTAAATGCTCCCCTATCAGAGCAAGTCGTATAAGCCGTACAAAGGGCGTACGTGGGAGGCAGGGCGAACCCCTGGCAACGGACTCACCGTTCGACGCGGCCCCGGATGGCGAGTGCGGCGAGGCCCGGGAGGACGGGTCCGACGAGGCGTGAGGCCATCTCGATCTCGGCCCCGGTGGAGGTGAGGCCCTGGCCGGAGGCGGCGTCCGCGAGGAAGGTCGCGCCGAGGAAGCCGGCGTCGGCGGTGAACGTCGCGTGGTCGAATCGGGCGATGCCGAGGTGGGGAAGACCGGTGGTCGGGTTCCGAAGGGCGTGCAGGGGCGCGGTCAGGAGGGGGCCGTCGAAGCTGCGGCCGCGGTGGGCGAGGGCACCGGCGGCACGTCGTTTCCGGTGGGTCGTGCCGAGGTCGGCTCTGTCGGAGCGTGGTGCAAGAGTGCCGCGCATGTCTCTTGCCGAGCTCACCTTCGACCGGTGGCGTTCATTCGACCTCTCCACCGCCCGCCGAGTCGCACGACAGGCGGCCGATACGGCAGGCGGTCGTGTTGTCGCCGTCGAGGCCGTGGAGCACCTCGGTGCCCGGATGCACCGCGTCCGGATCGAACGGGACGCCCAGGAATTCGCCCTGGTACCGGGTGGCGTCGTCACGCTCGGATTCGACCTCGACACCTGGCAACCGACGCCCGAACAGGTCGCCGACTACCGGCAGAGCGAGCAGGCGGGCTTCGGGTACGGACCCGATCTGCGGGCCTATCTCGCTCACCTGCTCAGTCCGCGCCGGCAGGTCACCCTCGCGACGGTGCTGATGGCGGTGGAGGACGAGAACCTCACCGAGCCGCCCACCGACATGCCGGGGGTGCTCGCGGCGCGAGGTCTGCGGATGCCGAACTCCGATGAGTGGGAACACGCCTGCGGAGCCGGCGCGACCACCCTGTTCCGATGGGGCGACGACTGCCCCCTCGACCGGAGCCCCTACGAGGATCACACCGGCCCACAGCACGGACCGAACGCCCTGGGCCTGCTCATCGCCTACGACACGTACCGGACCGAGCTGACGAGCGACGTCACCGCGGTGCACGGCGGCGACGGCGGCGAGTCGGTCTGCGGCGGCTACGGCCGCCTGATCGCATGGCTGGCCCTGGCCACGGCCAACCGCAATCCTTTCCTCGCCACCGAATTCGTGTACACCTCGGATGGCGAGGACATGTACGAGGAATTCTCCACCCGGCCCGTATTCGCGCTCTGAGCCTGGGCCCGAGCCGGGATCGCGCCGCGTCGGCGCTGCCGCGTGGGCGTCAGGAAGTCATGGCGGCTCGGTCGGACTCGCTGCGCAGCACGCAGAATTCGTTGCCTTCGGGGTCGGCGAGGACCGCCCAGCCCGAACCGTCGGGATTGCGGTGATCGGCAACGAAGGTGGCACCGAGGCCCAGCAGTCGGTCCACCTCCTGATCGCGCGACGTCTCGGGGCGCAGGCACAGATGGATCCGGTTCTTGATCGTCTTGGCCTCGGGCACCTGGTTGAAGTACAACACCGGGCCCTCCGCCAACAGCACCTGGACCTCCCGGTCGCCCGGTCGGTCCGCCGGATCCAGCGGCCGGCCGGTCACCCCGCTCCAGAACCGGGCCAGCCCATAGGCATCCACACAGTCGATCGCCACGTTCTGCAATACCGAGACCATGCGGGCGAGCCTTCCCGATCTGCACGCCGAATACCACCGAGTTCCGCTCCCGCCTCGGAACGTACGGCATCTCACGCGACGATTTCGGCCCCGGCCCCGGTAGTCGGCGCGCGGCACGGTCTCGATCAGCGGGGCGCCGAGCCCGGTGTGCAGCCCGGGTGCGAACTCGGCGGACGGCGTCACGGCATCCATCGTGTTCGCACCCCCTCGACCCCGACCCTCGCGAGTCGTGCACACCGCCACGGCCGCCACCGCCGCCGGCCGAAGGCTTCGACGGGAGACGGCCGTCGAGGTCCATGGCCCCGTCCCGGTCGAACCGTCCGGTCGCCGAAGGCGGTCAGCGGAGGTCGCGGATGAGGGTGCGGAGGATGGAGTCGACCTTTGCCTCCTTGAACTCCTCCGAGCCGATCAGCAGGGTCACGGCCCGTTGGCCGTCGTCGGTGACGGTGTTCCGGATCTTGTGTCCGGTCTCCATGAAGCCGCTGTGTCCCCAGGTGACCAGGCCCGGGGCCTGTTCGTAGCGCTCGACGCCCAGGCCGTAGCGCGCCCCCCGCACGGTGGGGTCGGGAACGGTCCGCTTCATCTCGGCGAGCTGGGCCGGGGCCAGCAGTTTCCCGCCCATCAGCGCGGACCAGAAGGCGGTGACGTCGGCGCCGGTGGAGACCAGCGCACCCGATGCGTCGGCTCCCGAGGTGTTCCATTCCGTCCAGTCGAGTTCCTTCCCGGACCGCCTGACGTAGCCGCGCAGTTCCGGCTCGGGGAGGGTGGTCCGGTCGCCCGGCCAGGAGGTGTTGCGCAGGCCGAGGGGCTTGACGATGCGCTGTTCGATCTCGGTGGCGATGCTGCGCCCGGTGACCTTGGCGACGATCATTCCGGCCAGGTTGTAGTTGGTGTTGGAATAGGAGAAGGGCTTGTCCTCGGGCGGGGGCAGGGTCAGCGCCTGCTCGATCGTCTGCAGGGGTTCGATGTGATCCCAGCGGTGCGCGGTCTCGTCCCGCCAGAACGGTGCCTCCAGGTAGTCGGGCAAGCCGCTGGTGTGCTGGAGCAGTTGCCGGAGGGTGATCGTGCGTCCGTCGTAGGTCCCGGTGCGGATCAGCCCGGGCAGATGACGGTCGACGGTGTCGTCGAGCCCGAGCTTTCCTTCGCCGACGAGCTGGAGCACGACCGTGGCCACCCAGGTCTTGGTATTGCTGGCGATGCGGCTGTGCTCGTTGCCGACGACCTTGCGGCCCGTCTTGCGGTCGGCGAGGCCCACACCGCCGGTCAGGACGCCGCAGCGGGGACTCTGCACCGTCATGCCGACCCCCGACGCGCCGACACCGCCCAGTGCCTTCAGCGCCGCCTGGACGGGCCTGGTGTCACACGGCGGTGCTGCGGCCGATGCGACAGGGGCGGAGGCGGTCAGCAGGGGGACCGCGACCGCCAGGGCCGCGACAGCGCTTGTCCGACGACGCATGGGCTCTCCATCTCCGATGAGGTTGGCTGCGAGGTAACCGGTTGCCCACATTGTCGAACGTGTGTCGAATGCGGGCGTGTCGTGCCCGTCCTGGAGTTCCGCGCGGGGTTGCTGTGCGCTGCGGACAGGTCATCTCATTCGAGGGAGCCGTGGGTTGTCCGTTCGTTCAAGGATTTGCGGCCGGTTCGTCCCGGGGTACCAACGTCTGGGACCGGCCCGGCGAGGGTGGGCGGCCGGCGACGGCCGGGCAATGCCCGGACCACGTAGGCCACTTCGCCGGTCACGCCTTCGTGGGCGCAGCCGACGCGGCCCGGCCTCGCCGGCGTAGGGTCGTGCCGTATGTGGGAGCGCAGCAGCCCGGGTGCGGGCACCGAGGAGCCGTCGATGCCGGGCCGGGATCGGCTGCGGGCCGGGCGGTTGGCCGGATACGGGGCGGTGAGCACGCAGCTCTCCCTGCTGAGCGACCACCGGCTCGGGGAGGTGGTGGCAGCCGCCACTCCGCTCGGGTCCGGCATCGGCGGCCGGTCGGCGGAGTTGCACGTCGACGGAACTCGCGTCTTCGTCAAGCGCGTCCCCTTGACCGACACGGAATTGCGCCCGGAGAACGTGCGGTCGACGGCGAACGTCTTCGGGCTGCCGATGTACTACCAATACGGGATCGGATCGGCCGGGTTCGGTGCCTGGCGAGAGCTTGCGGTGCACACCATGACCACGAACTGGGTGCTCGGCGACGAGTACGCGGGATTCCCGCTGATGTACCACTGGCGGGTCCTGCGCGATTCCGCTCCCGAAGGATTCACCGACGAGTTCGGGGGCCTGGAAGGCGCTGTCGCGCACTGGGAGGGATCACCGGCCGTACGCCGTCGGCTGGAGGCCATCGGCCGGTCGTCGTCCAGCCTGGTGCTCTTCCTGGAGTACGTGCCGCACACCCTCGGCACGTGGCTGGCCGAGCACCGCGAGACCGCCGTGGCGGAGGGCGAGGAGGGCTCGCTCGGTCTTCGGGTGGAGGAGGCGTTGGCGAGCGGGGCCGCCTTCATGGGCTCGCGCGGACTCGTGCACTTCGACGCGCACTTCGACAACATCCTGACCGATGGTCACCGGCTCTACTTCGCCGACTTCGGACTCGCCCTGAGCTCCCGATTCGACCTCTCGGCGGACCAGGCCACCTTCCTCTCGCAACACCTCGCGTACGACCGCTGCTACACCGCGAGCCACCTGCTCCACTACCACCTGCTCGACGGCGTGGGAGGCGACGCCGAACGCGACGCCTTCGTGCACGACTGGATCGCGGGCCGGCGACCCGACGGCATCCGGCCGGACATCGCGGCCGTCATCGACCGGCACGCCCGCCCTGCCGCCGTCCTGGCCACCTTCCACCGCCGCCTCATCAACGAGAGCAAGCAGACCCCCTTCCCGCACGCGGAGATCGAACGAGCACTGAGTCCCGACCCCACCACCCCGAACTGACCGAGCCACCCCCACTCCCCGGACCCGGACATCGAACGCCCCGGCCACCACCGAAAGTTGTCCATGCCGAATCGCACGCCGTCGTTCGCCTTCCGCCCAGGTCGACGCGCACACCGCGATGGCACTCGGTACATTGCGCTCCATCGCCCACTTCCCCAGGAGCACCAGTGACCCGTACCACCCCGCCGAGCCCGGTCGACATGGGGACGTGGTTCCCGGAAGTGTTGCCCTACGCGAAGACCGCGACGCGTCTGCATCCGCGCCCGGCCGCGGTCGGGGTGCGGGACAGCTCGGTGGGCGGTCCGGTGTTGTGGCCGACGGACGAGCCGTGGCCGTACTGTGCCGAGGAGCACCTGTTCATGGACGAGCCGCCGGCGGGCCCGGTGCCGCTGATCCCGGTGCTCCAGATATTCGCATCGGACGTACCCACGCTGCCGCACCCGGCCGAGTGCGATGTCTTCCAATTGTTGTGGTGCCCGCTCGTGCACGGTCCTCACTACACGACGCAGCCGCGCCTGTATTGGCGATCGTCCGGGGCCATATGCGAAGCACGCAGCGAATTCCCGCGCCCCGAGGAGGGGTTGGACTTCATCCGTGAGCACACCCCGGTGCCCTGTGCCATCGATCCCGAACCGGTCGTGGAGTACCCGAGTTGGGACCTGCCGCCGGACGTCGCGGCCGCGATTCTTCCTGCGCGTGAGCGTTTGACGGCCGAGACGGAGTGGGTCTACGACCACCACCTGTCCGTCGCCCCCGGGATCAAGCTGGGGGGCTACCCGCTCTGGACACAGGAGCCGGACTGGCCGGACTGTCGGCACTGCGAGCAGCGCATGGATCACCTGGTGACGATTGCCAGCGGCGAGTACGACGGCGCCACGGGCGACCGGTGGTTGCCCCTGGAGGAGCAGCACGTCACCCTGCCCTCTGCGTCGGCCGAGGAGCGGCATCGGGTTTGGGCGGGGGCCGGCCTGACGCTCGGCGACCGCGGTGGCGTCTATGTGTTCGTGTGCGGTGGTTGCCCGGGTCTCCCATATCGGCATCGCTTCGACTGCTCCTGAGCCACTTCGAGGCAACCGCCGTGCAGACGCTCGGGTATTCGACCCGCCCGTGCGGCGTTGCGTTGTGATGAAGTGGAAGCCGAGGGCATATCGCGCAGGTGGAAGTGGAAGGTGACGGCGGATGCTGAATTATGGCCTTGATACGTCCGGTCTGGAGCGGGATGTCGCACTGGCCGACTTGGTGGCGGAAGGCGATGAGTTGCATGCGTTGGTGTCGGCGCAGGACGACTGGAGCAGGCCGACTCCGGCGGTGGGATGGACGATTGCTCATCAGATCGCGCACCTTGCCTCGGCCGATGCGAATGTGCTCGTCGCCTTGCGGACTCCGGAGGCGTTCGGCGCCGTCCCGAAGGAGGCGGAAGCGGCGGGCGAGGAGTATGCCGATCTCGATGCGGCGGCGGGAGCCGCGAAGCCGCGATCGCTGTTGCTGGAACAGTGGCGGGCCGGGCGGGCAGAGGTGGTGGCGGCGCTGCGGGAGGTGCCTCCGGATCTCGGATTTCCCTGGTATGGCTCGGAGGTGACCGCGACGCTGGTCGCACCGCTTCGGCTGATGGAGGTGTGGGCGCACGGGCAGGACGTTTTCGACGCCCTGGGTGTTGCCCGCCGTTCGACGGGTCGGTTGCGGCAGGTGGCCGCTTTGGGAGTGATGGGGCGGGAGTTGTCGTTCTACGCCGCTCGGCTGCCGGTTCCGGCGGAGCCGTTCCGCGTCGAGTTGGCCGGTCCCGACGGACGGATCTGGGCGTGGGGCCCGGAGGACGCGGCGCAACGGGTACAGGGCAGTGCTCTCGACTTCTGCCTTCGGGTCACCCGACGCCGGTCCCGAGCCGAGACCGACCTGACGGCGGTCGGTGCGGACGCGCAGACGTGGCTGGACAATGCGCGGGTATTCCTCTGACGAGGTCGATGGCGGAGCCCTCCGGATGCCGCCGGCGCAGCGGAGGGGCCGAGCCGGGATGATGCGCCGGCCCGGCTCCCGCCGCTTCTACAGGTCGAGTTGGTATTCGAAGGTCGTGTGCGTCGGCGCGTAGCCGAGTGCGTCGTTGATGTGCCGCATGTGCGGATTGTTGTCGGCGGTGTCGGTGAGCAGGCCGCCGAGGTCCGGATATCGTTCGATGGCCCGGAGGATCGAGGCGGCCTTCATCAAGCGGCCGAGGCCGTGCCCTCGGTGTCGGGGGAGGACGCCGGTGCCGTAGTGCTGCCCATCGCCCTTGCCGTCACCGGGGATCACCAACTCGGTGAAGCCGGCGATCGAGCCGTCCGACGTGTCGATGGCGGCGACCGTGTGCAGCGCGGAACCCCGCTTCTCGACGGTTGCGGCCGCGGCCCGAACCCGTTCCAGATCCCAGGTCACCGTGCCGAAGTCGGTGCTGCCCATCGGCATGTCGTCCATGGCGTGCCGTGACGCGACGAACGTGTCGGCGAGGTGGTCGGGCACGGTGCCGTCCCAGGACACCAACCGGTAGCCGGGACACGGCTGTTCGGTGACGCGGGTGAGAGCCGGGAGGTCCGCGTCGGCCAGGAGGAGGCGGGTGAAGGTCAGTGTCAGCACCTTGCGGAAGCCCCGGGCCGGGAGGAACTCCGCCCCGGGAGAGCCGGCTTCGGCCTGGGCGATGACACAGCGTCGGCGGTCTCCACGCGCGGCGGCCACGGCTTCCTCCAGGAGCCGGGTGCCGGTGCGGTTTCGCCGCTCGGCCGGATGGACTTGCAGGTCCAACTCGGCGAGGTGGTCCTGCCCGGGCCGGGTGAAAAGACGCAGGAACGCCGACCCGACGGGGTTGCCGTCGCCGTCGGAAGCCAGCCACGCCAGGCGGCGGGCGGACGGGCCGCCGTCGGGGTCGATCAGCGAGGTGATGCGAATGGACAAGGTGTCTCCGTCGTGGGGAGGAGGAACAAGCCGGCAGGGTTCGGGCGTGCTTGCCGACCACTCGTGCGCATGTGCCGCGCACCTCCTTGACGGCTACGGCTACGGCTACGGCTACGGCTACGGGGATGGCGTCGGCCTCCGGCGACCGGCGGCCTGAAGACGGTAGCGCTTCGACTCGGAACGAGAAATGGGTGGGCGTACCCCCACATCTCGATCCGGACGTGGCCGTCGGCGTGGTCCCGCCCACCTCGGAAGTCCCGGTGGGCGAGGCCCCGACACGTTCGATGCACGCCCGGTGGCGATCACGGGGTGCTCAGTCGGCCAAGCAGCGGCACCTGTGGGCGAGTTCGGTGCCGCCGGCGCCGGCCCGGCGGGTCGGCACGTGAGCAGGCATTGACGCTATGTGATCACATGCGCCACTCTCGAACTTCCGATGGCACACGGAACCGGGGGGCCGACAGGTGGAGCCGACGTCGGAACAACAGGCGGCGCGTGAGGTGTTCGTGGCGGGTCGAGACCTGGCCCTGATCGCGGGGGCCGGTACGGGCAAGACCTCCACACTGGTCATGATGGGCAACAGCACCCGAAAACGCGGGCTGTACGTGGCGTTCAACCGCGGCATCGCCGACGACGCCCGCGCCCGCTTCGGCTCGAACATGGAATGCCGCACGGCCCATTCCCTGGCCTACGCCGCCGGCGGACACGCCTATCGCGAACGCCTGAACTCGGCCGCCCGGTTGCCCGCCCGCGAGACCGCCCGCGTCCTCGGCCTCACCCGGGACATGTTCGTCGACCACGCCAAGATCACCCGCACCCACCAGGCCCGCCTGGTCATGGGCATGGTCCGCCGCTTCTGCTACAGCACCGACCGCGAGATCACCGTTCGGCACATGGAACGCATCAACGGCCTCGGGCATCAGGCCCAGGACCACGTCGCCGGTCTGCTGACGCCCTACGCCCACCGCGCCTGGCAGGACCTGCGCTCCCTGCACGGCCGGCTGCGCTTCGAACACGACCACTATCTGAAGATGTGGGCGTTGACCCGCCCCACCCTGCACGCCGACTTCGTCCTCCTCGACGAAGCCCAGGACACCAATCCCGTCCTGGAGGAGATCTTCCTGGCCCAGGACGCCCAACGCGTGTGCGTCGGCGACCCCGCCCAGCAGATCTACGCCTGGCGCAGCGCCCGCGACGTGATGACCGGTTTCCCCGCCGAACACCTGCACCTCACCCGGTCCTTCCGCTTCGGGCCCCGGATCGCCGAGGTCGCCAACCGCTGGCTGCGCCACGCCGAATCCGACCTGCAACTCAGCGGCCATCCACCCGTCGACTCCCGCATCGGCCCCGCCCCGCACGCCGACGCGGTCCTGTGTCGCGGCAACGCCGATGCCATGAGCGAGGTACTCACCTGCCTCGAACACGACATCCCCGTCGCGCTCACCGGCGGCGGCGCCGCGCTCGAACGCATCGCCGGCGCCGCCCAGGAACTGATGGCGGGCCGGCGCACGAGCCACCCCGAGTTGTTCCTGTTCGCCTCCTGGGACGAGGTCCGCGAGTACACCGAACAGGACACCGCCGGCCAGGACCTCAAGGCCATGGTGCAACTCGTCGACCTGCACGGCCCGCAGCTCGTCATCGACGCCGTCCGCCGACTGACCACCGAGGCCGACGCCAGGGTCGTTGTCTCCACCGCCCACAAGGCCAAGGGCCGGGAGTGGAAGAGCATCCGGATCGGCACCGGGTTCGACGCGCCCACCGGCGACGAGGAAGGCGTCCCGCGCCCGCTCAACCCCGCCGAGGCGCGCCTGATCTACGTCGCGGTCACCCGCGCCCGGCACCTCCTCGACCACACCGGCCTGGACTGGATCGACGCGTACGAGGCCGCCGGCGCGCGACTCGCCGACGGCATCGTCGCCGGACGCGCGATGATCGAACTGCCGCTGACCCGGCAACTGCGCTACCCCGCCTCGCCCATGTCCACGTTCATGGCCGCCCACCTCCCCGAGAGCCACCTGCTGGTCCGCGACTACCTCACCCGCATCACCGACCTGCCGCACCCGGTGCAACCCATCGACGTGCGCTACCCGGACTGGGTGGCGCTGGGTCACGCCATCGACTACCGCCTGCGCCTGTCCATGGCCCGCCCCCCGGGCCCGGCGGTCGACCTCGGCGTCGCGCTGGTCGGTTCCGACACGCCCCTGCCCGGAGCGCCCGACCCGAGGGCACGCAAGGCGCTGCACACCGCCGGCCGCGATCTGCTCGCCGCCGTGCACGCCCACCTCGCACACCGGTTCCGCGCCGACGCCGAAACCCTGAACCGCTGGTGCTTCGTCGCCGCGGCCTACGAGGACATCAGCCGCTCGGGGACGATCCGCCGCCGCGGCCCACTCGCCGCGGCCACCGCGTCCACCACCCTGGCCGAACTCCTGGACGCCGTCCCCGCCTACGTCCACGCCGACCTCGAACGGCAATTCGCCCTCGCGCGGGACGTGTTCACGCCCCTGCGCGCCCTCCCCGACGAGCGCCGGATCTGCGGACCCACCTTCGCCGGCAGCGCCGACCTCGGCGGCGCCGACGCGGACTTCATCCTCGGCGGGACCCTGATCGACTCCAAGGCCACCACCCGCCCGCGGAACCTGGGTCGCGAGGAGATCCACCAGCTCGCCGGGTACCTGCTCCTGGACTACGACAACCGGTACACGATCGACCGCGTCGGCCTCTACCTCGCCCGCCAGGGAGCCCTGATCGACTGGCCCGTCGACACGTTCCTGCGCCTCGCCGGCGCCACCGAACCACCGGCGACACTGCGCAACCGCCTCAGGGACCACCTGCTCCGGGCACGGGCCGCTCGCCGCCGACCCCCGGCCTCCTGACGGAGCCGCACGGCATCGTTGAAATCTACACCGCGATGATAAAAATCGACACCATGTAGAATTTGTGGCGAGGGAGCAGTCCGGCTCTTTTCCGAGTCCTCGCTGGAGGAGCAATGCAACAACGGCACAAGCAGCAGAACTGGCTCGTCACCGGCGTCAGCACCGGCCTCGGGCGGGCCGTCGCACAAGCCGCCCTGGCCGCCGGGCACACCGTCGTGGGCACCGTCCGCTCCGAGCCGGACCTGCGGGCCTTCGAAGGGCTCGCGCCCGGGTACGCACACGCCCGCATCCTGGACGTGACCGACGACGACGCCGTCACGAACGTGGTCGCCGAGGTGGAGCAGCGCGTCGGCCCCCTGGACGTCGTCGTCGCCAACGCCGGCTACGGCCTGGAGGGCACCTTCGAGGAAACCCCGCTCGCCGAGGTGCGCCGGCAGTTCGAGGTCAACGTATTCGGGACGATGGCCACCCTCCAGGCGGCGCTGCCGCACATGCGCCGCCGTCGCCGCGGCCACCTGATGGCGGTCACCTCGATGGGCGGGCTGATGGCCGTGCCCGGCATGTCCGCCTACTGCGGCAGCAAGTTCGCCCTGGAAGGCATCCTCGAGGCGCTGGGCAAGGAGGTGGCGCAGTTCGGGATCCACGTGACGGCGATCGAACCCGGCTCCTTCCGCACCGACTGGGCCGGCCGGTCGATGACCCGCGCCGCGCGGTCCATCGCCGACTACGACGAACTGTTCACCCCCATCCGTGCCGCTCGGCAGAAGGCAAGCGGGAACCAACCGGGCGATCCCGCCAAGGCCGGAGAGGCCGTCGTGCACATCACGTCGGTCGACCGGCCGCCGGCCCATCTCGTCCTGGGCTCGGACGCGCTGCGCCTGGTCGCCGCCGCGCGCACGGCCGTGGACCAGGACATCCGCGCGTGGGAGCCGCTCTCCCGGACGACCGACTTCGCCGAGGGCGCACGACTCTGATGCCCGACCAACCCCCCACGCGCGGCCGCCGCGGCACCGAACGCAAGGGCGATGTCCGGGAGCGGGCCATCCTGGACACCTGTGAAGTGCTGCTGGCGGACAAGGGCTACGACGCGATGACCGTCGGCGACATCGCCCAGGGCGCCGGCATCACCCGCGGTGCCCTGTACTTCTACTTCGGCTCCAAGCAGGAAGTGGTCACGGCACTCGTGGCCCGAACCGTCGAGCACCTGTGGGAGCGATCCCGGGCCACCGCGGCGGCCGACGAGCCGCGCCGGGCCATCGCGGCGGCCATGCAGCGCACGGTCGAACTGTGGAACGCACACGGCCCGGTCATGCGCACGGCGATCGACGTGTCGTCGACCGTGCCGGAGATCGGCGAGTTGTGGGACCGTACGGCCGACCTGTTCATCGCGGCGATCACCGCCGTGCTGGAACGAGCCGGCATCCGGGCCGGCGGCGAACCGGACCAGGCCGCCGCGATGGCACGCGTCCTGTGCTGGATGATCGAGCGGACCTTCTACCACGCCTCGCAGGAGTCCCGCGAGAACCTGCAAGCCGCATCCGCGACTTGCGAACACATCTGGCTGACCAGCGCCGGCCTGCACCCCCCGGGGCAGCCGGCCTGAACGGCACGGCCCAGGAACCGAAGCCGATCCGTGGCGACATCGGACCGACGCTATCGAGCGCGTGTTCGGGGTGATGCCTTGCGCCGCCTTCGGCCGACCGCTCGGGGTTGTGATTCGGGCCGAGTGGGGCTGTCGGGGAACCCGCTCCGAATACGGGAGTTCACGATCGGCCACCGATCCCGGCGGTCGAGTCCGCTCCGCCGAGGTTGCCGAAGAATCGCCGGTGATCCGCGAAGGGAACGCGGATCACCGGCGACACGCTCGGGGCGGTGCGGATCAGATCAGACGCAGGTACAGGGCGACGCTGTTGCCCGGCGCGTTCCAGGCGAAGGTCTTCTTGTTGCCGCTGGGGCAGGCGTTGGCGCTGTTGACCTGCACCGAGCCGACGCTTCCGTACACCTCGGCGCACTTGCCGTCGGCCTTGGTGTCCTTCACGTATCCGTCCACGTAGACCCGGTTGCCGGAGCACCAGACAGTCCAGTGCGCTTCGGCGCCGTTGACGTGCACGTCCTTCGTTTCCGGACACTTGCCCAGGGCCGCTTTCGGTCCGGACGCCGAGGCGGGGGACGCGATGGCGACGACCTCCGCCGTGCACGCCGTGAGCGCGGCGACCGCGAGCAGGCCGCTGATCAATCGTCTTGTCATGGTCTTTTCTCCCCGTATATGCAAGATATGCAAGGCGACCAGGTATCCGGCACTCAGGTCACGGAAAGAAACACTGCCGTTCCGAATCGTGATCGTTCAAGCTTTCGAGGGCCTCCGGTTCTTTTCGTCCGAAACACGACCCGGTCGCTCGCGTGGACGGTTGCCGATCTCGGGCGGCGCGAAGGCAAAAGCCCTGCCGAGGCGAGGAATCGGCTCCACACACGCATGCTCGACCCACCGGCGTGGGCGTTCTCCCTCGCACTTTCGGCCAACTCGCCGCCGCGTGGCCGTCAGCCTCGGTGCTTGCGGACGGCCGGGGTCAGGCGGGCCAGGTCGTCGTCGGCGATCTCGGGGAAGGCGGTGAGCGTGGCCAACACGGCCGCGGCGATCGGGAGTTCCGCCGCCTCGGTGGCGAGGCGCACGTCCTTGGCGGCGAGCTGTGTCGCGAAGTCGCTGGTGGTGTCGGTGGCCCTGCCGTAGGCGAAGGCCAAGGGACCGGCGGCGAGGGCCTGTTCGGCCGTGCCGTCGGGCAGTTCGAGGGCGTCGGCCAGGGCCAGGGCCTCGCCGATGAGCGCGACGCTGCCGACGACCGCGTTGATCATCACGAGCTTGAGCGCGGCGCCGTTGCCGAGGGCGCCGCAGGGCCGCACCTCGCCGAGGTGATCGAGCACACCGGCGACCGGCGCGACGTCGCCGCCCGCGAAGATCAGCAACTCGCCGGCAGCCGCGCGGTCGACGCTGCCCATCACGGGCGCGTCGACCAGGGCCACGCCCGCGGGGAGCGTATCGGCGAGGGCCCGGACGGCGTGCGGGCCGATGCTGGACATGTCGACCAGTCGGGTCCCGGCGCGCAGCGCGGGTACGCAGGCGGCGACCACGTCCGCGACGGCCGCGGGGTCGGCCAGCATGCTGATCACCACGTCCGCGTCGCGCACGGCGTCGGCGGGGTCGGCGGCCAGCCGGGCGCCGGCCGCCACCAGCTCTTCGGCGCGGGCGGGAGTGCGGTTCCACACGGTCAGCGGGAAACCCGCGTTCAGCAGCCGGTGGGCCATGGGCAGGCCCATCCGGCCCGTACCGAGAAATGCGATGCGTTCCATGACGTCGACGCTAGGCGCTGCCCGGCGATGCGACCAGCGAATGTCTAGCATGGCTGCCATGCCCACATCGCATGACTTTCCGCTCGCCTGGCTCCGGGTGTTCCTGGTCGTCGCCGAGGCGGAATCGTTCACGGCCGCCGGGACCGAACTCGGCTATACCCAGTCGGCGGTGTCCCGCCAGGTGTCCGCGCTGGAGGACGAGGTCGGGTCGGCGCTGTTCGACCGGCTGCCGCGCGGCGTCCGGCTCACCGACGCGGGGCGGGCCCTGCTGCCCCGGGCGCGGACGGTACTCGACCAGGTGGACGAGGCCAGGCGCGACCTCGCGGCGTTGCGCGGGCTGGCGAGCGGCCGGGTCCGGGTGGGCGCGTTCGCGACGGCGGGGGCGGTGCTGGTGCCGCGCACGGTGGCCGCGTTCCGCGCGGCGCATCCGGGCGTGGCGCTCACCCTGGACGAAGGGCTGACCCGGCGGCTGCTGTCGCGGATCGCGGCCGACGAACTGGACGTCGCGGTGGTCGGCGGCGCCGGAGCGGACGCGAGCGCGGGGGCGACGCTGCACCCCCTGTTGGACGAGCCGATGCTCGTGGCCCTGCCCCGCTCGCACCCCTTGGCGGGGCGCCGACACGTACGGCCGGCGGAACTGGCCGACGCGGAGTGGATCGCCGGCAGCGCACGACCGGAGGACACCCTGCTGGGCCCGTACCTGCGCGAGGGGTTCGCACCGCGAATCGTGTTCGTCGCCGCGGACTGGATCGCCAAACAGGGCCTGGTCGCGGCCGGCCTCGGCGTCACCCTGGTCCCGGCGCTGGCCGCACCCGCGCTGCGTTCCGACCTCGCGCTGGTGTCGCTGCGCCGAGACGGAGCACCGGTCCGCAAGGTATACGCGGCCACCAGGGACGGCGTGACCCCGTCCGCCGCCACCGAGGCGTTTCTGACCCGGCTGCGCGAGACCGCGATCGCGTTGTCCAGCGACCTGCGCAAACGCTACTGACCCGAGGGCTGCGGCCCGAACCGGCGGCGGCCCGCGGGGCGGCTCCCGGAGCCGATCTCCGTCCACCGGGCACCCGACGGCCGTCGGATCGCGACGACCCGCCCACCCGCACCCCCGCCCTGCCGTCGCATCGCGGTCGACGCGGGGCGGATCGTCGTTCAGGGGACGATGTCGTAGGTGTACTTGGCGGTGAAGTCGAGGGTCAGGCGGGGTGTTCCGCCCGGGGAGCCCGGGCCCAGGGGGGTCACGATCGGGTCGTCGATGCGGTGGCCCAGGAGGTTGATCGAGGCGGTCATCGGTGGGAGGTACGAGCGGCCGTTGAGTTGCATCCAGCCCTCCCAGATTCGGTCCACGTTGCAGTGGTGCAGGTAGAAGACGGGATCGTTCGGGGACGATGCCGGGCCCATGTCGCCGCCCACCCAGCGGTGGACCTGGTTGTGCAGTCCGGTGCCGACGAACCCTTCCAGCCGGTTGCGGAAGCCCCTCGACGACGCGTCCCAGGGGGAGAAGTCGTAGGTGGCGAGGTCGGGATCGCCGCCGAGGAGCGGCGCCGTGTTGAAGGCGGCGCCCACGTCGAGGGCGTTCGGAAGCGTGGTCGACGAGGCCGTGCCCTGGGGCGGAAGGCGCCCCAGACCCCGGCGCAGGCCCCGATTCGCCTGGACGAGTCGGAGCGAACTGTCGGTTTCGACGCGGACCCGGAAGCTGTTCGGGTCGGCGGGATCGAAGACGAACGGCCCGGTGGAGATGGGATCGCCCTGGTTGCCCATCCAGTCCTTCGTCCAGATCGGCCGGCTCTCCGGATCGGGGAGGGATCCGTCGATGGACCAGTCCCAGTACGGGAGGGCGAAGCCGGGGTCGTCGAGGACGCGCTGGATGTTGGCTTCCAGGTAGGCCAGCATGACGCGGTGCCACGGCAGGAACACCGGCCCGCGGTGGGCGCCGTTGCGGATCATCCAGTCCCCGTCCGGCGGCACGGGCGTGGTCATGGCGCGGTGGTGCCAGATCACGAACAGATCGTAGGTGCGGACCGGCTTGGCGGGGCCGGCGATCCCGAAGGCGGTCGTCTGGAGCGTGGTGCTCTCCCGCTTGAGGAGGTTGACGCCGCGGATGTACGCGTCCCGGGCGACCGGGTCGGTGACGATGTTCCTGCGTACGATCGCCATCTCAGCCACCTCCCGGGTGATCCGGCCCGTGGTCGTGTCCCTCATGGCCCTCGTGTCCCCCGTGCCCCTCGTGTCCCGCGTGCCCCCCGGGTTCGGCCGGGCCGCCATGGCCTCCGCCGCCCGGTGGGAATTCGTCCGGGAAGTATTGGATGAGGGCCTTCACGGTGTCCACGGCGGAAAGGAATTGGTACGCGGGCAAGGCGTGACAGTGCACCTCGCCGTTGTTCGACACCATCAGGTGGGCGGTGACCGGCCGGTCGTCCACGGTGATCTCGTAACTGGTCCTGATGACGATCCGATGCCCCTCGAACTCCTCTTCGCGAACGCTGTCCATCGAGCCGTGCATGGTCTCCGGTACGGGCAGATCCGCGATATATCGGGCGAGGGCGGCCGGTTCGGCGGTCGCGGCGAAGTCCTGATGGTCCATGGGGTCCACTCCCAAAGCCCGCAATCGCCTCGGGTCGAGCCTCGTGGCACATCGGCCCGGCGGAACCTCGTGGGGTCCGCTCGATCCGGGCGGTTCGGATACATGTCCAGGAGACGCTCATGCGGCAGGCGCTGCAACTCCTGTCGCAACGCCCGGGCGAGAGGCCGGAGTTGCCGGGGCGAGGCTACTCGGGGACGGGGTACGCCTCGCCGAGGTTGCGGGTGGCGGCGCGTTCCGCCTGAGCGAACCAGGCCCCGCAGGTGGCGGCATCGAGTGTGGGCAGCGCGGCGGCCTTGGCCCGGATGCGTTCCAGCGCGGCGCCGGCCTCGGCCCGCACGGCGGCGGTGTCGACGCCGACGAGGCGGCCATGCCGCTTGCGCAGCTGCCCGTCGACGATGACGGTGTCCACGTCGGCGGCGCCGGATTGCAGCACCACGGTGCCGGCGGAGTGGCTGGGCGGGACCAGGTCCCAGCGCGGGCGCAGCACGATCACGTCGCCGCGCTTGCCGACGGTGAGCGATCCGATCCGGTCGCCGAGCCCCAGTGCCTGCGCCGAGCCGCGGGTGGCCCAGTCGAGGGCGTCGCGGACGGTGAGGTCGACGGCGGTGGGCATGGCGCCGCGGGCGTGTACGCGGTCGTGGTCGAGCGCGTTGGGTCTGCAGGCCGATCCGCATCTGGGCGAACAGGTCCCCGGAGCCGCAGGCGACGGTGTCGGTGCTGATGCCCGGCAGGATGCCGTGGTCCAGGCAGGCGCGAAACGGGGGAAAGCCCATGCCCATCCGGAGTTCGGTCTCGGGGGCGATGCTCACCCGGGCACCGGTGTCGGCGAGCAGTCGCCACTCGTGGTCGGTGAGCGCGGGACAGTGGATGTGCAGGTGCCCCGGGCGCAGCAGACCGTGGTCGTGGAGTTCGCGCAGGCCCCGGAGCAGGATCGAGGTGGTCGCGGCGCCGGTGTGCGAGGCGACTCGGATGTCCAGCTCCGCGGCGAGACGGATCTCCGCGGCGGTGTCGGCGAACGCGAGGGCGCCGAAGTCACTGAGCAGTCGGCCCGCCCGACCGCCCGGGACCGCGGACCGGCCGCGGGGCCGCGTGCGCCGGCCGACCCGGTGTGGCTGGAGATCGTGCCACGGCTCGCCGTGACCGGGCAGGAAAGCTGCAACACGATCGGCGGCGACCTGGACGTCCACCAGACGACGTTGTCCCACCACTACCGGGTGCCGCGCGAGGCGGGCATCACCTGGACCACCATCCAGGGCCGCTCCCGACTGGTGCGGCTGCGCCACCACGACCTGGACACGCTGTTCCCCGACCTGCTCGACTCGGTACTGAACGGGGCCGTCGCGGGCATGCGGCCGCGGGAGGCCGACGCTCGGCGCGCAGCACCACCGACGGCCCGAACCGCCCGAGCGGCACCGGCCGTTGCCTCGGTCGGGCGAATGCCGCCACGCCGGATTTGCCATGGCCCGGTTGGCGAACTGCCGCCCCGTCGGCGGCGGGACGCCCTTTTCGAGCCCTACTGTGGGTGGGAGCCGCGCGACGCCGGGCTCACCACCCGGTCGTGGATCCTGCCGCGGCCCGCCCGGTGGGAAGTCAGTCGCAGGCCGCCTGTACCTGACGCAGGAAGTAGGGCCACTGCTCGGCGGTTTCGCGGCGGGGGCGTGCGGCATTCAGGCTGAGGAGGAGGGTCCTTTTCAGCGGGTGGGGCGAGTGCATGATCGCTTCGTTGCGCTGGGCGAGGCGGTGCAGGTGGCCCGAGGTGGGGGGACGGTCGCTTTTGTCGGCGTTGCATTGCCGGTGGGTGGGGGCGAGGTTCCAGACCGCGTCCAGGTCGGGGCCGCGCCAGCCGGATACCACGCCCAGGCGCCGCATCAGCGAGTAGGGGAAGACGTGGTCGACGGCGGTTTGGTCGGCGGGGGTGATGGGCTCGGTGCAGATGAGGCAGCGGCCGTGTTGGAATCCGATCAGGGCGTCCGCGACGCCGGTGACGGAGCGGCGGCGCCCGGTGTCCATCAGGGTTTGCGTTTCCCAGTCGACCGCGAAGCCCTCGTTGACGAGGCTGGGGCCGATGCCCGCGGCGAACGAGAGCGCCACGATGTCCCAGCGCGCGGCGAGTTCGGCGCGCAGCCCTTGGGCCTGCTCGGATTGGGCGATGCGGAGCAGGTCGGGCGTCAGGCGCACGATCCGGGCGCGAGATTTTCCGGTCGACTCGTAGAAGGTATGGGCCGTTCGGGTCTTGCCCTTCAGGTTGTGGAACCTCTCCATGACCATCGCCGGGATGGAGTCCATCGTCGCGTTCAGCAGGCGTTCGGTGGGGCGTCCGAGGGCCTTGGACTCGGCGGCCTCGCGTTCGGCCACCACCAGAAAGTCCGTGTCGCGCCACGGCGTCTTGGTGGATGCCTGGGGGGCGTCGGCCTGGTGCGCCACGATGGCCATCGCGTACAAGGCGGCGAGTTCGTCCAGCGGCACCTCGGTGCGGCCCTGTGCGGCGAGTTCGAGCAGGACGCTGCCCAGGGCGAACTTGTACGTGCGCGTATTCGAGCCGGTGAGGATGGCGAGTCGCCAGGAGGTGCGTGGGTTGGGCTCGGTCCGGTAGAACTCCGGCGTCATCATTGCCCCTCGGGGGCGGGGGGTTCGGCGCGCAGGACGAGGGTGTCCCAGTGGACGTCGGCGCGGCCCAGGTGGTCGGGCTCCTCGCCGCGATGGACCGGGAAGAGCGCGGATCGACCGGCCAGGGCGAGGGTCTCGGCGACCGGGACGGCGAACATGCGCCGGCCTTCGGGGACCGGGCCCCGCCGGATCGACATCGCCACACGGCCACCGGGCGCGGTCAGTTCGGCCACTCGCCGCATGCCGTCGACGCGCTCGGCCTCGTCCAGGTGCATCCACACGGCCGACATCAGCACCAGGTCGTACCGACCCCGCACACGCGCCAGCGCGGGCAGGGCGTCGTCGACCCACTCGATGTCGACCCCGGGGTGTGAGCGGCGGCCGATCCGCCGCAACTCGTCGGTGGGTTCGACGGCCACCACGTGGTGGCCCCGACGAGCCAGCGCCGCGGCGTCCCGCCCACTTCCCGCACCGATGTCGAGGACCCGGCCCGGACTCGACGGCAACCAGGGCAGGATGCTCGCGTGCACGGCCTCGAAGGTCGTGCTCGTGTATCGACGAGCCAACGCCTCGGCGTCCGGTCCGTAGCCGGCGGTCCCGAGTGGCCGTGTCCGCATGCCGGTCCATCCTTTCCGACGGCGCACCGAATCCGTTTACGCGGAACGCTACGCCATCGCACCGACGGCCCCTGGCCTACCATCGTCTCCGTGACTTCCGCGCTGCTCCTCATCGACCTGATGCCACGCATCATCGCGCTGCCTCTCGCTCCGCACTCCGGCGAGGAAGTACTGGCACGCTGCCGTCGGTTGGCCGACGGGTTCAGGGCCGGCGGTCGCCCGGTGGTGCTGGTGCGGGTGGAGCGGCCGAACGTGGCCGAGCAGCCGCCGGGCAGCGGCTTCGCCGACGATCTGGTCCGGCCCGGCGATGCCCTGATCGTCAAGCGCACCGTCGGGGCGTTCCACGGCACCGACCTGGACGACCGGCTGCGCGAACTGGGCGTGGACACGCTGGTGCTCGCCGGACTGGTCACCACGATGGGTGTCGAATCAACCGCGCGGGCCGCGAGCGACCACGGCTACGAGCTGGAGTTCGTCGCCGACGCCATGTCGGGATTCGCCGCGGACGAGCACGACCTCGCCGTGGAAAGGACGTTCCCTCGATTCGGCGAGGTGCGTGACACAGCGGCCTACGTCTGACCCGGCAGCCGAATCGCGGCACTCACCCGTGACCGGATCGGCGGCGGCTCGCCTCCACGACCTCGGCAAGGCCCGCCTCGGCCGGCGCCGTGCGCACCGCCGCCACAGCCGGTCCGCACTCCGGCCACCACGGCGGTGGATACGGCACGACCCGCTCGTTGCGGACGTGGCCGATACTCCGATGCGTGCCGCACGGTTTGCGGAACTCATGTGTCTGCGCGAAGAGTTCCGGGCTCGCCATCCGCGGCGAAGGATCGAGCCGGAGTCGAGTCCGGGCCGCGGGCCGGCATGACGGTGTGGGGGAGTCGACGCCCCGGTCCCGGTGGAGGGCGTGCACCGCTACTTTGCGAGCCTGTACGAGGCAGTGCCCGAGATCCTCGCCTTCGCGTCGGGCCCGCACGGGATTTCGCGGTGTGAGCGCGTTGTGGGCGACGGCCCGGGCGGCTCCCGCGACACGCACCGCCGAGCCCGAGGACACCTCTCCGAGCAGTGGGGGTCTCGTCGTACCTCGTCGCAGCGCCGGACCGCCGGCCGGCCCGGTGACGTGGTACTGACACAATCACCGGCCATGATGAGACTGACTCCAGGAATAGCCGCGTTGTCCGGGGCCGGGATCGGGTCGATGGCCACGATTTTGGGGGTGTGGATCTCTCAGGGGCTCAGTGGCCGTCGGGAGCGTGCGCATCGGACCTGGGATCGTCGGGCGGCGGCGTACGAGGACATTCTGATCGTGATGGCCCGGCTGCGTGGGGAGCGCAAGGAGGCCACGAGCACGGGCGAGCTGCGGCTGGCGCGGTTGGCGAATCCGGATTCGGAGGATGGCGCCCGGTTGGCCGCGCAGGCGAACCTGTACGGCAGTCCCGAGCTGCGCAACGCCCAGAGTGCGGCCTTCGCGGCCTTGCAGAAATGGCTGTTCGCGCTGATGGCCTGGCGTTCGTACCACGACACGTACGGGTCGTTGCCGGACACGCCGCCGCTCAAGAGCACGGACGCGTTGTGGGACACGGTGCTCGACGCGGCCGCCGAGGCGGACAAGGCGGATCTCGCGCTGACCGCCCAGGTGCGCAAGGACGCGCTGGGGGAGAAATCTAAGCCTTTCCGGCGCGGCAACGGAGGTTGAGCAGCGAAGGGCCGTTTGCCGACGGCGCACCCTCCGCCGCCACCCCGTCGCCGTGCGAACACGGTGTCGGCGGTGGCGGTGCAACCGGGCCGGAAGGAATCCCGGCACCCGGTCGCCATCGGCGGCGGAGCCGGCACGTGGGGCGGGACGTGTACCGGGATCCGGCGAGCCGTGACGCGCGTGAGGCCACCTCGGCTGCTCCCACGCCCCCCCGACGGCTCGGCTTCGGTGTGGTGGTGTGGGCGGGATACTGGGAGTACGTGCCTTCGCCGACGGCATGGGCGGCGCGGATGATCGGGCAGCGTGCGGACTCCGTTGCATCGTCCGGCGGCCGGGAGGCCGAGGGCCCGCTGTGGGTGGCTGCCGCGCCGCGTGTCACCTCGGTGGGGAGGCCGGCCGCCGAATCCGAGGAGGAGTCGTGATCTTCAGGGATCGTCTCGAAGCCGGTCGGATACTGGCGGATCGGCTCGGCTACTTGAAGGGCGAGGACGTGGTGGTCCTGGGCCTGCCCCGGGGTGGCGTTCCGGTCGCCGCGGAGGTGGCCGAGGTACTCGCCGCGCCGTTGGATGTGTGCCTGGTGCGGAAGTTGGGTGTGCCGCACCAGCCGGAGCTGGCCATGGGCGCGATCGGCGAGGACGGCGTGCGGGTGGTGGACCCCGGCCTCGTGCGCAGGGTGGGCGTCACCGACGCGGCGCTGGCCGCCGTCGAGGAACGCGAGCGCCGGACCCTCGCCGAACGCGCCCGCAGCTATCGGGGCAGCCGGCCGCCGGTCGACATCGCCGGGCGGACGGTCGTATTGGTGGACGACGGCGTCGCCACGGGGGCGACCGCGCGGGCCGCGTGCCGGGTCGCCCGCGATCGCAGGGCCGCCCGGATCGTCCTCGCGGTTCCGGTCGCCCCGTCGGACGTGGTCGAACGTATGGGCAAGGACGCCGACGAAGTGGTCTGTCCGCATCCGGTGGTCGATTTTCTCGCGGTCGGCCAGTTCTACACGGACTTCTCCCAGACCTCGGACGGCGAGGTCGTCGCGTGCCTCGAACAGGCGGCGGCCGACGCGCCACACCCTCCCGTGTCCGACACCGGGGACGTGGAGATGGCCATCGGGGGTGTTCGGCTCGGCGGCCGGCTGCGGGTGCCCGACGGCGCGGCGGGGATCGTGGTCTTCGCCCACGGCAGCGGCAGCAGCCGGCACAGCCCGCGCAATCGCTTCGTCGCCGACGCGCTGACCGAGGCCGGGGTGGGCACCCTGTTGTTCGACCTGCTCAGCGACGAGGAGGAGCAGGACCGGGCCAACGTGTTCGACATCGAACTCCTGGCCCGCCGGCTCGCCGGTGCCACCGACTGGCTCCGCGCCCGGGACGAAGGCCGCGGGCGCCCGGTCGGCTACTTCGGCGCCAGTACCGGCGCCGCCGCCGCGCTGTGGGCCGCGGCGGAGCCCGACTCCCGAATCGCCGCGGTCGTCTCCCGCGGCGGCCGACCCGACCTCGCCGGCGCCCGCCTGCCCACGGTCACGGCCCCGACCCTGCTGATCGTGGGCGGCGACGATCACCTCGTGCTCGACCTCAACCGGCAGGCACAACAGCACCTGCGCTGTGCCAACGAGCTGGCGATCGTCCCCGGCGCCACCCACCTGTTCGCGGAACCCGGCACGCTCGAAGCCGCCACCGCGCTCGCCGAGGACTGGTTCCTGGCCCGTCTCCGTCCGCGCCCCGAACGCTGAACGGACCCGACCGACGCAGCGGCGCGGGCGGGCCGGTTCCGCCCGCCCGCGCCGAGGTCACCCCGCCTGGGTGAGACCCGTGAGCCCCGGCGGGAGGTCGCGGGTGTGCACGACGCCGAGCCGCTGGGTCGCCCGGGTCAGCGCCACGTACAGATCGGCGAGGCCGAACGCGGCCGGCTCCACGACGATCACCGCGTCGAACTCCAGCCCCTTGGCCTGCTTGGGGTCGAGCAGCACCAAGGGCCGGGTCAGGTCCGGCTCGACGCCTCGTTCGGCGTGCGGGATCGCCGCCGCCACCGCGTCGATCAGCTCGCGCGGCGCGATCACCGCGAGGCGTCCCTCGACCGGAACCCGCTCCGCGCCACCGTCGGTCGCGTGCCGCGTACGCGACGTGCCCGATGTGCCCGACCCGTCCGATGTACCCGACTCCAGCGCGACCGCCCACGCCACGGCCGCCGCCAGGTTCCCGGTGTGGCGCGCCCACGGCTTCACGCCGGTCGAGCGCACCGACCTCGGCGGCTCGAAGCTCGGGTCGGCGGCCCGCATGACGTCGGCCGCGACCTGCATGATCTCGGTCGGCGTACGGTAGTTCACGCCCAGCCGGACCCGCTCCCAGCGGCCCTCGACATACGGCACCAGGATGCGCTCCCAGGATCCGCACCCGGCCGGCTCCGAGGTCTGCGCGGGGTCGCCGACCAGGGTCATCGACCGGCTGGGGCTGCGCCGCATGAGCAACCGCCAGGTCATCGCCGAGAGTTCCTGGGCCTCGTCGACCACGATGTGGCCGTAGGCCCAGGTGCGGTCCGCCGCCGCGCGCTCGGCCGAGGTGCGGCGGTCGAGCTCCTCCTGGCGTTCGGCCAGCCGCTCGGCGTCCACGAGGTCGTGCGCGCTCAACACCTCGGACTCCTCGTCGTCGCGGTCCTCGAACTCCTGTGTGCGCGAGCCGTACGACAGGTCCAACACGCCCTGCGCGTACGCGATCTGCCGCCGGCGCTCGGCAGCCGCCGCAGCCCGCGCCAACGAGTCGTCCTCACCCAGGAGTTCGGCCGCCTCGTCCAGCAACGGTACGTCCGCGACCGTCCATTCGTCGCTCGTCCAGGTCCCGAAGACCGGGTCGTACGCGGCCGGCCGCCGGATCGCCGCGGCGTCCTGGTCGGACAGGTACACGGGTTCGGCGAGGTAGTCCGCGAGCAGCCCCTGCGGGGTCAGGCGGGGCCACAACTCGTCGACGGCCGCCTGCACGGCCGGGCTCTCGGCGACCGACATCGCCAACTGCGCGACCTCGTGGGTGCCGAGGAAGTTCGGCCCGCCGAACGGGTCCGCGCCCAGTACGGCGACCAACTGCTCGGTGAGACCGTCGATCACGCGCGCCGCGAACGCCGGGCGGGCGAGGTTGTGCGGCAGCCGGGTTGCGCGCGCCCTGCTCCGGGCGGCCCGGGCGATCTCCGCGTCCAGGAACAGATCGCCGTCGTCGTGCCCGATGAGCAACGGCGTCTCGGGCACCGTCTGTCGGTCGGCCACGAAGCGGGCGAGCACCTCGGCCATCGCGGCGCGGCCCTTGACCTCGGCGGCCTCCGGGGTGTCGACGGCGGTCGCGGTGACGCCCGGGAACAGCTCGCCCGGCGTGGCGAACTGCACCCCCGTCTCGCCGAGCGACGGCAGCACGTCCTCGATGTAGCCGAGGAAGGCCGGGTTGGGGCCGACCACGAGCACCACGCGACGGGTCAACTGCTCGCGGTTCGCGTACAGCAGGTACGCCGCGCGGTGCAGGGCGACGACCGTCTTGCCGGTGCCCGGGCCGCCCTCGACCACCAGGACGCCCTGGTGCGGCGCCCGGATGATCCGGTCCTGCTCGGCCTGGATGGTCTGCACGATGTCGTGCATGCGCCCGGTGCGGGCGGCGTCGAGCGAGGCGAGCAGCACCGCGTCGGCGTCCGAACCCTCGAAGCCGGTGCGAGTGGCATCGGTGAGGTCGAGGATCTCGTCGTGCAGCGCGGCGACCCGCTGCCCGGAGGTGGTGATGTGCCGTCGGCGGCGCAGACCCATCGGGGTGTGTCCGGTCGCGAGGTAGAACGGCCGGGCGACGTCGGCGCGCCAGTCGATGACCAGCGGGGTGTGCTCGGCGTCGTCGCGGCGAATACCGATCCTGCCGATGTGGTGGTCGGCACCGTCACGGAACAACAAACGCCCGAAACACAGGCCGTTCGCGCCGGCGTCGAATGCCGCGCGCAGGCTCGACTGTTCGAAGACCGCGATGTCCCGTTCGACGCGTGCCTGCCGGGTGCCGTCGTGCTCGCGCCCGAGCACGTCCGTTACGGCGGCCTCGGCCTGGTCACGCAGGTCCGCGAGGCGCGCGTACAGGACGTCGATGAATTCCTGTTCGTGTCGCAATTCGGCGTTTGACAATTCATCTCCCGGACGGCTACTATGCCTTCATAATCTTTCTGAATACTGTGTGATCACCGGTATTCAGAATCATCCAATATACCTTAGGAAAAGCCCCGGACGCCAAGGCGTCCGGGGCTTTCTCCTTCCCTGTCTCCGTTTCCCCCTATGGCGAGGTCCGTAGGTCGGCCTCCCCGGGTTCCGTCGACGGTTCCGTCAACAGATCCGGAGCGGCGCGCAGTTCCGCCCGCACCGAGGACTCCCAGTAGCCGACGAAGCCGTTGCCGTCGCTGCGGCGGCTGCGCTCCAGCCAGTGCGCGGGCAGGGGACTGGTGCGGCGGCCGTCGGCGGCCCGGACCAGCCAGGCGTTGCGGCAACGGATTTCGAGGGCGACCGCACGCTGGTGGACGGCCCGGGTGGAGACGCCGACGACGAACACCCCGTGCCCGGCGAGCAGCGCGAGGTCGGCGTCGCCCATTGCCGCGATCACCTTGCGCGCGGCCTCGGCATCGTTGACCGCGCCGTCGTACTCGTCGACGAGCGTCAGGTCCCCGCCGCCGAGGGACGAACTCTGGTCGTACGCGGGCGGTATCTCGCCCATGTCGGCCCACACCGTGCCGAACCGCGGGTGGTTGTGCATCGCGACCTGGATGTCCGGGCGGACCTGGTGGAGTTCGAGGTGCAGCGGTATGCCGAGTGGCACCGGCCAATCGCCGTCGACGAGGTTGCCGGCCAGGTCGATCCGGATGATGTCGCGCGGGCGGATCTCGTTCCAGGCCAGCAACCAGGGGTTGCACAGCAGTGTTCCGTCGCCGAGGTTGTAGGTGATGTGTCCGGCGAGGTGGTCGTCGTAGCCCTCGCGCCAGAGCGTGCGCGCCAGCAGCACGATCTCCTGCGCGGGGGTGAGGTCGGGGACGAGCCGGCCGGGCGTCGGGGTGAATGCCATGAAAAGCCTTTCGCGGAGCGGGGGCGAGGCGGGATCCGGCGTGCGGCCGAGGCCGCGGGGCTCACGCGTCGAGCGGCAGGACGACGTCCGGCAGCGGGTGTCGGTAGAGCTTGGCGGCGTTCTCGCTGCACATCATCCGCAGTTCGTGCGCGGGGATGTCGCCCCAGTGCCGCGCGATGACGTCCTGGGTGTGCGGCCAGGTGCCGTCGCCGTGTGGGTAGTCGGTTTCGAGCATGATGTGGTCGACGCCGATGACGTGCCGCAGCGCGATCGTGGAGGGGTCGTCGAGGGTGCAGAACCAGAAATTGCGGCGCAGCACGTCGGCGGGGCGCTCGTCCCAGCCCAGGCCGTAGCCGGAACGGTCGACGATGTTGTCGAGCCGGTCGACGAGCATCGGCACCCAGCCGATGCCGCCCTCGCTCATGGCGATCTTCAGGTTCGGGTGCCGGACCGGGTAGCCGGACCACAACCATTCGCTGCACGCGCCCAGCGACAGTTGGCCGAACATCGTCGCGCCCAGTTGCAGCGCGGGGCCGCCGGGCGGGATGGGGTGCAGGCCCGAGCTGCCGACGTGCAGCGAGACGACGGTGTCGGTTTCCTCGCACGCGCGGATGATGGGGTCCCAGTGGCCGCGATCCCACAACGACGGAAGGCCGATCGCGTGCGGGCGCTCGGGAAAGGTCACCGAGGTGAAGCCGCGGGCCGCGTTGCGCTCGATCTCGGCCACGGCCTCGGCCGGATCGGCGAGGTAGGTGATCCCGCCCGGGATGATCCGCTCGGGGTAGGCGCGATACCACTCCTCGTAGAGCCAGTCGTTCCACGCCCGCACACACGCCTTGCCGACCTCGGTGTCCCGGGCGTGCGCGAACACCCGGCCGCAGAACCCGGTGATCTGGGACGGGAAGTTGAGCATGGCCCAGATGCCGCCGAGGTCCATGTCCCGGACCCGGGCGTGCACGTCGTGGCAACCCGGACGCATCGCGTCGAAGCGGGCCGGTTCCAGTTTGACGCTCTCGGGTCGACGGCCGGCGACGGCGTTCATGCCGACCTGCGAGTAGCGCGCGCCCTCGAACTCCCAGACCTGCGCACCGTTCGGGTCCTCGACGATGCGCGGGCCGCGGGCGCGCAGCGAGGCGGGCAGGTGGGTGTCGAACAGGTGCGGCGGCTCGACGACGTGATCGTCGACCGAGATGACGGTGTAGCGCACGTCGGCGGGTTCGGGATCGGGGAGGAACAGCTCCGGGTCGAGGGTCGTCACGACGGCTCCCAGCTCGTGTGTTGCTATGTGACATGCCGTATTGTAGAGTGATCCGCAATGTATCGGAGGGAGCCCGATGGCCGTCAAGCCCCTGCAAAGCCTTGCGCGTGCCCTGGAGGTGCTCGACGTCATCGCCGAGCACGAGCCGGTCGGGGTCGCGGAGCTGGCTCGGATCACCGGGGTGGACAAGAGCGCCCTGCAGCGGATCCTGGTCACGCTGCACGCGGGTGGCTGGCTGCGGCCCACCACCGAACCGTCGACCCGATGGAAGTTGACCACCCGCCCGCTGGTCCTGGCGGCTCAGGCGCGGCGCCGGGACGATCTGCTGACCCGCGCGCGCCCCGTGTTGGCGGACCTGCGCGAGGCGACCGGCGAGACGGTGATCCTCGCGGTGCCCGACGCCGGGCGCATCGTCGCGGTCGATGTCGCGGAGAGTCGGCAACTGGTGCGCACCGTCCCGCGGATCGGGCTGGTGTTCCCGGCGGCCACCAGTGCGGCCGGGCTCGCGATGTGCGCGGCCACACCTCCCGACGAGTGGGATCTGTCCGGCATCGATCCGCACGACGAGGTCTTCCGGCGGGAGTTGACCGGCACCCGCGACCGCGGCTGGTCGCTCAGCCTGGGGGCGGTGGACGCGGGCGTCGCCAGCGTCGGGGCGGCGGTCCTCGACGCGACCGGCCGACCGATCGCCGCACTGATCGTCAGTGCCCCGTCCGGCCGCCTCGACGAAGCCGGCTGCACACGCGTGGGGAAGCTGGTCGCCCGGGCCGCGACCGGCCTCGGCGACCGAGCCGGGCCGCCGCGATGACCTCGGGCCACCCCACCCTCCGGGCGGCGGCGCCGGCCCGTGGCTCGGCGGGGCGAATGGTCCGGACGGGCGGATTCGTGCTGTGGCGCGCCCACCCGCAGGAGAGCACCGAGGCGACCGCCGGGCCGACGATGCAAGGGATGTCCGCGCCGCCGGGGACGGTCACCGACGGCACGCCCGACGCCATTGCCTCTCAGCCGTGCAGGGTGGGTCGGTAGACGAGTTCCTGGATGTTGCCGTCGAGGGTCCGGTGCTCGATCAGATCGAGGTCGAAGTCGGCGGCGCCGCGGAAGATCGGGTCCAGTCCGGTCCGGCCGGTGATCACCGGGAAGATCGTCACCTGGACGCGGTCGACCAGACCGGCGGCCATCAGCGCCCGGTTCATCGACAGGCTGCCGTGCGAGCGCAACGGCACGTCGGACTCCTCCTTGAGCCGGGCGACGACATCGACGGCGTCGCCGCTCACGACGGTCGCATCCGGCCAGTCGAGGGGACCCTCCAGGGTGGTCGACACCACCGTTGCCGGCGCATGCGTCATCCGGGTGACCCACGGGTCGCGCACCTCGGACCCCTCCGTGCCGACGGCGAGCATGCGTACGAAGGCCCGGAACGTGTTGGCCCCGAAGACCATCCGCTGCTCCGCGCGGTACTGGGCGAGGCGGTGTTCGAGGAAATCCGGGCCCTGCTTGCCCCAGTAGCCGGCCCAGTCGCCGCCGGCGCCGCCGAAGCCGTCGAGGCTGGAGAAGACGTCGAAGGTGTAGGTGGCGGTCATGATGCTCTCCTCGAATGCGGGTGATCTTGTGATCGGGTGTCGAGGATGAAGACTTGAAGCCGCGGCGAAACTCATCGCCGTCGGACACCCGGTCCGGACCTCCCGTACGCGATACCGCGATACCCGTCAGGCGTCGTCGGGGAGGAGCTCGGGGAGCCGGTCGGCGATGTCGATCAGGAGGCCCGCGGCCGTGGGTGAGCGGCCCGCGTTGTGGGCGCGGGTGAGAGGACAAAGGGCTTGTCGGCCCTCGGATTCCCTTCCCGGGGCCGGGCGGAGCGGTCGGCGCCGCGGCCGAACACGGTCGCGATCGTGTTCGCGAGCAGCCGCACGCCGACGTCGTCGGTCGGCTCGGTCGCCTGGTTGCCGGCGCCGACCACGACCGGTGCGGCCGTACCGACCGGCTCCGCGGCCGCGCGTAGGGCGGGCCGTACCGGTGGCGGGGTGGCGCCCGGCCCGGGCTGCGCGTCGACCGCCGCTTCGGCGTCCCGGGTGGGACTGCCGTTCACGAGGACAGGTCCAGCACTCCCGCGAGGGCGGCCACCACCGGCGGGGCGACCCGGTAGTACACCCACGTGCCCCGCCGCTCGGAGGTCACCAACCCGGCGTCGCGGAGCTTCTTCAGGTGGTGCGACACGGTCGGCTGGGAGACCCCGACGTCCTGGATGTCGCACACGCACGCCTCGCCGCCCTCATGCGAGGCGATCAGCGAGAACAGCCGCAGGCGCACCGGATCGCCGAGTGCCTTGAACATCGCCGCGATGCGCTCGGAGTCCGCGACCGCCAGTGGCTCGCGCGACAGCGGCGCGCAGCACGGCACGACCTCTGCGTCGGCCGCTGTTGCCAGGAGCGGAAGCACCTTCGGATTCGACATGTGTCGATATTGACAGTCGTCGATGCCGGTGGCAAGGTTTTGATATCGACAGATGTCAATACAGCCGCTTCGACCCGGAGGTCTCCGTCATGTCCCGCGTCCAACTCGCCCTGCGCGTCGCCGACCTCGACGCCTCGATCGCCTTCTACAGCAAGCTTTTCGGTGCCGAACCGGCCAAGCTCCGCGACGGCTACGCCAACTTCGCCATCGCCGAGCCGCCGCTCAAGCTCGTCCTGATCCAGGGCACGGAGGGCGAGCCGACGGTGCTGGACCACCTCGGGGTCGAGGTGGAGACCACCGAGCAGGTCACCGCCGCGACCGCCCGGCTCGCCGAGGCGGGCCTGGCCACCCTGGAGGAGAACGACACCGCGTGTTGCTACGCGATCCAGGACAAGACCTGGGTGCACGGCCCCGGCGGGGAGCCGTGGGAGGTATACGTCGTCAAGGGCGAGGCCGACAAGTTGGCCAAGGACGAGGGCTCGGCCTGCTGCCTGCCCGCCACCGACAGCGGCGTCCCCACGCCCGCCCCGACCCGGGCCCCGCTCGACCCGCGACCGGCCGAAACCGGCTGCTGCGGCTGAGCGTCCGCCCCGGATCGGCGAGACCGTCCGTCGCCGCAGGCCCTATCGGGGTGGCCGCCGGCACGCCGCCGCGCCGACCGGGCACCTGCGCGTTCGTCGGGCCGGCGTGTGGGGTCGGTTGCACGCGATCTCGCTCGCGAGACCGCGCGCCCACAGGCGGCGATGCCGTTACACGACCGAGTGGTTTGATCGCTGTTTCCTGGCTTCCCGGTGGTGGGGCGGGCGATGTTGGTGGGGCACCACTCACCACGGGCAGCGCGAGTCACCGGGTTGGCCAAGTGAGGCGAACGCCTCGACAGTGTCGGGGCGTTCGCCTCATTCCGGAGCGGGGGAGGCCGCGACGAACGGGCACCGGAGCCGGACGGCCGTTGTGGTGCACGCGGTCGGGCCTTCGTCGGGAAACGGGCCTCAGACCTCGTGCGTCGCCGGCACGGCAGGCGCGCCGATGTTCTCCTCCGCGCGCGGTCGCAGACCGATCCGGATGAGGACGACACTGACGAACGTGACGACCACGTTCACGATCAGGGCCAGCCGGATCCCGGCCGGTTCCGCGTCTTGCGTGGCGGCGATCGCGCTCAGGATCGGGATGCCGATCGTGATGGCGATGTTCTGGGTCATCGTGGTGAGACCGGTCGCCAGGCCCTGTTCCTCATTGGGCAGGCCGGAGGTGGCCGTGACCGTGTACGCCACGATGGCCGTCACGTGTCCGAAGAAGCCGACGAACAGCGCGGGGATCAGCAGGGCCAGCCCGATGCGGTCGGAGCCGACGAAGATGAGCGGGACCGTGGCGAGGCCCTGGACGGTCAGGCCGATGGGCAGCACCTTGCGGTAGCCGTGGCGGCCGATGAGACGACCGGCGGTCGGGCCCGCCAGTACCGCCGCCAATCCCGGAACGCCGAAGATCAGGCCGGTGGCGAGCGGGTTGAATTCGAGGATGTGCTGGAGGTACAGCGTCATCAGGAAGATCATCGCCGTCTCCATCGTGAACACCACGAGACCGGCGTAGTTTCCCCACATGACGGTCGGTCGCCTGAGGATGCGGAGCGGGACGAGCGGTGCGGCGGCGCGCAGTTCGATCAGCCAGAACGCGGCCAGCAGCACGATGCCGACGACAGCGGCCGGGATGTTCTGCTCGATGACGGCGTAGACGACGGCCAGCAGGCCGCCGGTCACGGTGATCGCGCCGGGCAGGTCGGGCTCGACCCGTTCGGGCACCTTGCTCTCGCTGATCAGAAGCGGCGTGAGGACGAGGATGAGTACGGCCACGGGCACGTTGATGAAGAACGCCGTACGCCAGCTCAGCAGGCTCACCAGCGAGCCGCCGAGGAGCGCGCCGACGGTGAAGCCGCCGGAGAGCAGCGCGCCGTTCAGGCCCAGGATGCGATCGCGCATCGCGCCCTCGTGGAACGTGGTGGTGAGCAGGGACAGCGAGGCCGGGACGGACAGGGCGGTGGACAGGCCCTGAAGGGCGCGGGCGGACAGGAGCATCTCGGGAGTGGTGGCGAACCCGCCGAGCAGCGAGGCCACGGCCAGCAGGACGATGCCGGTGAGAAAGAGCAGGCGGCGGCCGAACAGGTCGGCCAACCGGCCGAACAGGAGCGTGAAGCCCGCTGCGGGCAGGGCATAGGCGGAGGCGATCCAGGGCAGGGCGGGTGGCTCCAGTCCGACGCCCTCGCCCACTTCCGGCAGTGCGACGTTCAGGATGGAGAAGTCGGCGGACAACATGAACCCGGCACCGAGCAGGACCAGCAGGATCAGTCGCTGTCGTCCGGTGAAGCGGGGCGGGGAAGTCGCGGTGGTGGTCACGGGACGGTTGCCTTTCTCGAGAATCCGGTAGGGGTGACCGGCGGCACGGCATCGGGCGGGCGGCCGGGCGATCGATCCAAGGCGGCGCAGTCCTGGGGATGGTGTGAAGTCCCGGAAGACGTACGGGAGTTGCCTGAGTCGGCCCCGGTCGATGGGTACCGGCGAATCGAAGTGGACCCGGCGGCCGGCGGGGGATTCCCGCAAGGCGTCCAGGCGTCCAGGCGTCCAGGCATCGAGGCGACGAGGCGTTGCGCCGGTCCCGTGCCGACGCGCGGGGTTGCGGTGTGTGGTGGTGTGCGGTGGCGGCGGCCGGCGGAGCCCGCCCGGCGTCACGCCGGGTCTGCGCCGCGCTCGTCTTCACGGCACGCTCAGGACACCCCGCAGCAGGGGGTGTGCCATGAGTGCCTTTTCCGGACCCGCCCTCGAAGCCGCGCGCGCCAAGACGGGCGGGTGGCCGGGCAGGGGTCGTATCCGTATTTCCTGGTGGCTAGCTCTCTTCGCGCTCGGCTGCCTCGGCGAGGCGCTTGATCGTGGCCAGGCGTCGATCCCAGTCGGCGGCGAGCGTGGACATCCAGCGGGCCGTCGTGTCCAGGGCGGCGGGCCGCACCACGTACCGCACTTCCCGCCCGACGCGGGCGCCGGAGACCAGTCCGGCGGCATCCAGGACGGCGAGGTGTTTGACCACCGCCTGGCGTGAGATGGGCAGCCCGTCGGCGAGCGTGGTCGCGGTTGCGTCGCCCTGTGCGGCGAGTACGTCGAGGAGTCGACGTCGCGTCGGGTCGGCGAGCGCGGTCAGGACGTTGTCGACGCCCTCGGCGGGGCCGCGACCCCCCTCGGCGCTCACCCGACCTGTTCGGCGCGGCCCTTGACCGCGTCGAACACCCGGGGCCAGCCGTGGGAGTTGGACCGCAGCGTGTGGTCGCGCCGGTCCTCGGACAGGCCCAGTGCGGCGAACCCGCTCTCGACCACGCGCAGAAGTGTCTTGTCGCCTTCCCGGCTCAGCGTGAATTCCACCAGGGTGCTGTTGTCCGCACGCAGTTCCTCCCCGGGGAACGCACTGGCCCAGCGATAGGCCACGTACGTCGGCGGCTCGACCTTCTCCACACGCACCGAGACCTCACCCACTTCGGAATTCTTCGCGAGCAGCGACATGCCCTCCTCGGGCACGGTGCCTGCCACGCTCCCCTCGTCGGCCACCCAGAACCCGGGGACGGCCACCAGCGACCATACCCGCTCCAGGGAAGCCGCGATCAACGTCTCGCGTTCGATCCGGTCTGCACTCATCGGGACTCCTCGTTGTCGTTTCAGGCGCAACCCGATGATTGCACGTCGGCATGTCAAGTGCAACCTGTGGGTTGCGGGTCATTGGCGATGCCATTGTGCTCAACGCCGGGGCGAGGGGCGCGAGTCGGTGGTGCCGCGTCCGCCGTGGCGCACCTCCCGGGCCGGCTTTCGGCCTTGCGTCGGAGGTCGGCCGGAGAGGTGAAGGCCAGGTGGGGGGCGTTCCGAGGCGCGGCGACGGCCGAGTAGCATGGCGTTGCATGATTCGATCAAGGGACCGGTGCAACAGGCCCGCCCACTGGTGCAGTTCGAGATGGGGGCAACGATCCGATGGACTCCGGCTTTGAGCGTTCGCCCGAGCAGGAGGCCCTGATCGCGGGCTGGACTCCGCCGGAGATCGACACCACCAGGCCGCACTCGGCGCGCATCTACGACTACTTCCTGGGCGGCAAGACGAACTTCGCGCCCGACCGGGAAGCCGGCGAACAGACACTGCTCGCCGTCCCCTACGCGCGCACCGCGGCGCGGGCGAACCGGGCGTTCCTGCTGCGGGCGGTCGACCACCTGGCCCGGCTCGGGATACGGCAGTTCCTCGATCTCGGCACCGGCATCCCCGTCGAGGGTCGCAACACACACGACGCGGCCCAGAAGATCGCGCCGGAATCCCGGGTGGTGTACGTCGACAACGACCCCATCGTGCTGGCGCACGCCCGTGCGCTGCTGAGCAGCCATGCCGACGGGAAGACCGCGTACATCGACGCCGATGTGCGCGAACCGGACGCGATCCTGGACCACCCCGCGCTCACCGGGTCCCTGGACCTGGAACGGCCCCTGGCCGTCATGCTGCTCGCGATTTTGCACTTCGTCCCGGACGACGAGAAACCCACGGAGATGCTGCACCGGCTGACCCACCGACTGCCTTCCGGCAGCCACCTGGTGCTCTCGCATCTGACCGGCGACTTCGACCCGGTCGGCACCGGCGGCGGCGCCACCGTATACCGAAAGTCGGGCATTTCGATGCAGTTGCGCAGCCGCGCCGAGGTCGAAGCGCTCGTCCCCGAAGGTTGGGAACTCCTCGACCCCGGCGTCGAAATCGTCTCCCACTGGCACCCGGAACCCGGCGCCGAACTCCTCGACCCGGCAGACATCGGCTGCTACGGCCTGGTGGCACGCAAACGCTGACCCGTCCGGTCGCCGAGTGCGTCGAGCACCCGATCACGCCGCATCGGCGGCCCGCGCAGGCGCCGTCCTGCGTGGGAGCACGCGCTCCCCGACCACCGCCCATGGCGCCGATCAGGTCAGGCCCCGAGCGCGGCGCAGACGCCCTCGGGCGCGAAACCCGGGCGCGCGGCCGGCAATCGCCGGGCCGACCCCGACCGGGGCGTGACCCGGGGCGAGGGCCACGGGCGGCGTCGACCATTGCGCCTCGACGGGGCGGTGGCGCGAAGGGTGTGGCCCTGGCCTCGCCGCCCAGGTCAGGGGCTACTTCGATGTTTTTTCGACGAGTACTACCGGGACCCCGGGAGGAGTCCGACGAGCTTCCCTCCGCTGCGCCGGGGCAGTCAGTGGATGGGGTTGAACAATGCCATCGTCTCCAGGGTCCCGGTCCAGGGGTGGCAGGTCGCCCCGGACCAGTCGGGTTCCCAATCCGGGCGCAGGCCGCGGACGCCCCAGCCGTCGGGGCGCCGGGAGGGGAGGGTGCCAGTGGTGTGGTGGTGGACGGCCTGGGCGTAGACGTGGTGGGCCGTGGTCAGGGCGTCCTCGGCCGTGGCGGCGTTTCCGGTGAGCACGTGGATGCCGCGTGCGTCCGTCCTGGGATCACGGATGGGAACGTCGACCTGGTAGACGGGGTGCATGTCATCGACCGGGGTGTTCATGACGATTCCTTGAAGTGCGGTCCGAACGCGTCGGTGACCGATCCCCGGGTCGTGCCGGCGTCGGGCCGGGGAGGCGTATGGGGGGCGCGGCGCCGGGGGCGAGCGTGTTCACCGGCCATGCGGTGCGGGAGGAGCGCGGTGCCGGGCACGTTCGCGGTGCGCTTGCCGGGTCCCGGGTCGAGCACGGTGTGCGTTGACCAGGCCGGGCCGAGGCAGGTTCCGATACCGCGGGCGGTGTCGGTGTCCGAATTCGGGACCGTCGCTGCGGTGGCGACCGCCTGCGCCCGGTCGAGGGTTCCGCGTGGTGATCGTTTCCGCGGAGCGGTGGGTTCGAAGTCCATGGTGTCGCTCCTGGGATTCGCCCCGGCGACCATGCGAGGCCACCGTCCGTACTTGTACCGTATTGCTACCGTACAAGTACGTTAGCACGTATCGACGCGAAGCGCACAAGGAATGGACACGCGATCCGGAAGCCGGTCCGACTGCGGCGTGAGGAGCCGACTCGACGGCATCACGTTGGGGATTCCCCCCGACTCCGGGGCCTGGAGGGAATCCCCGCCTCGGCAGGCATCCGTCACGGTTGGTCCGGGCCACGAGTGGCAGCCTCGGGCCGGCCTGGTCACCTACGCGGCCGACGGCTGCGGGTTCCCCGGCCTTCGGGTGCCGTGCGGCTGGGAGCCGGTGCTGTCGGGAGTGGGGTGACGAGTTCGGGGGTCACGCAAGGGCCGGGGCAGGCAGACGTCGGGGCAGCGCGATGCTGAGGGCGAGCGCGATCATGCCGACCGCCGCGCTGATCACGAAGGTGGTCGTGTAGGCGTCCCAGCTCGGTATCGGTGTGCCGGGTACGGGATCGGACGCGAGCACACTGGCGCCGATCTGGCCACCGAGGGTGGCGCCGATGCTGCGCAGGACGAACGCGGTGCCGGCCACGCTCGCAGTGCGGTCGGCGGGGACGACGCTGACCACGATGTTCATCGACTGGGTCGTGCTGAGGCCGATCCCGATACCGCACACGGCACTGGCGAGGTAGAGGGCCGCGGCGTTGCCGTGGGCGAGGAGCAGCAGCAGGCTGGAGCCGACGATGAGTGCGGTGCTCAGGGCCATCACGCCGCGGGTGCCGAGGATACGCTCCGCGTGGGGGGTGAGCGGAGAACTCGCCAGAGCGAATATCCCGAGGGGCAGGAGCAGTAGCCCGACGGTGGCGGTGTCGGCTCCGAGTCCGTATCCGGTGCTCGTGGGGAGACTGGCCAGGCTGGGCACCACGACGTACAGGGCGAATGTGCCGAACCCGACGACGAACGCCACCACGCAGGTCAGGACGACCGGTCGGTTCCGGAGTCCGCGCAGGTCGATCAACGGGTGTGTCGTGCGGAGTTCGGTGGGTACGAACAGGCCGAGCAGCACGGCCGCGATCGCGACACGGATGAGGAACGGCGCGGAGGTCCAGCCGTGTTCGGGTGCGATCGTCAGGCCCAGCAGCAGGGCGACCAGTCCGGAGCCCAGGAGGACGGCGCCGAGCCAGTCGATCGATCCGCTGCCCGCGGCCGGGCACTCGGGCACGATCTGACAGACGGCGACGAGTGCGACGAACATGACGGTCAGCGGGATCCAGAACAGCCAGGTGAACGACAGCGCGCTGATGATCCAGCCGGAGGCCAGGAGGCCGAACGCGGCGGCCAGTGCCGTCGCGCCGACGATCAGGCCGATGGCGGGCTTGAGTCGGTGCGCGGGTTGGGTGTCGTTGAGCAGGCCGATGGCGAGGGGTTGCAGTCCGGCTCCGACGCCCTGGATCATCTGCCCCGCGATCAGTTGTCCCACCGAGTTCGCCGTCGCGGACACGACGATGCCGACGAGCACGACGGCGACGACGGCGATGAGGACCCGGCGTTTGTCGGCGATGTCGCACAGGCGGCCGATCACCGGGGTCGCGACGGCGCCGACGAGCAGCAGGCCGGTGAAGGCCCAGGTGACCGCCTGGGGCGAGGCGTCGAGATCGGCCCGGATTTGCGGCAGGGCCGGGATCAGCATCGCTTCCAGCGCGGTGTAGACGGACAGCACCACGGTGAGGATGAAGGGCGTGGCGCCCGGTCTTGCCTTGCGTATGGATCCGACTTCAGCGTTCATGACGATTCTCCTGATCGGGGATCACGGCGGTTGGTCGGTGGTGGTGGGGTGCGTGGCGCGGGCTCGGCGCAGCCGCAGATCGCGCTGGAAGCGTTCGGCCGCTGTCGTCGCACGAGCGCGTCCGGTCGCGGATGGGGTGCCCGGAGACCGGCTCGATGATCGAGCCGGTGAAGGTGGTCGAGGCCGCGGTGCGGCCCGGCGCCCGTACGGGAGGAGGCGACTCCCGATCCCGGTCGGGGGATTCGCGAGTGGGCCTATCCGAGTAGTTCGGCGAGGTGTTCGGCGCCGGCGGGGAAGGGCCGCAGCGCGTATCCCGAGGGTGGTTGCGTCCCGAGCAGGTGTCGGACGAGGTGGTCCCACATCCGGCGCGTGACGTAGTGATCGCGGCCCATGAAGTTGTGTTCGACGCCGGGGACGACGAGCAGGTCGAAGTCCTTGTCGGCGTCGATCAGGGCGTCGACGAGGTTGAGGGTCTGGTACGGCAGGACGTTGTCGTCGAGTTCGCCGTGGACGAGCAGCAGCTTCCCGGCCAGGTTGGCGGCCAGGCGCGGATTGGCGACGTCGGCCCATTGCTCCTCGGTGCCTTCGCCGAGGTAGGTGTCCGCCCACAGGGCCAGGTAGTGGCGGATGTCGTGGTTGCCGCACAGGGCGACACCGACCTTGTACAGGTCGGGGTGGGTGAGCATGGCCCGCACGGTGGCGAAGCCGCCGCCGGACGCGCCGGCGATGCCCACCCGGTCGAGGTCGATCCAGCGGTGGCGGTCGGCCAGTTGGTGGATCGCGGCGACGTGGTCTTCGAGGAAGCCGGCGTTGCCGAGGTTGCCGTAGGAGGCGTCGTGGAAGGCCTTGCTGCGACCGGGGGTGCCGCGTCCGTCCACCGTGACGACGGCGAATCCCAGGGCGGCGAGCGTTTCCGGCGACACGAAGTGGGGGTTGGCGAAGCCCGCAGTGGCACGCATGATCTGAGGACCCGGGTAGGCCGAATCGACCAGCGGATACCGCCGCGACGGATCGAAACCGTGTGGGCGCCAGAGCGTGCCGTGGATGTCGGTGACCCCGTCGGCGCCCTTGACGCTGAACCGCTCCGGTGGCGTCCAGCCCGCAGCGACCAGCAACGCGGTGTCGGGTCGCTCGAGTTCGACCACGGTCGCGCCGGCGGCATCGCGCACGACGGTCCACGGTGGTGTGTCCACGGCGGAGGCCGTGTCGAGGAGGTGGGTGCCGGACGGGGCGACGACGACCTCGTGATCGAACGCGTCGTCGCTGTGATTGGTGAATCCGGTGCCGTCGAGTCCGACGGCGCACAGTTGCCGGGCGTAGGGCTCACCGGGCACCAGCCCGGAGGCGAGGAACAGGACGGTGCGGTCCTCCTCGTCGACGTGGAGGATGCTGCGGACCGCCCAAGCCCCCGTCGTGACCCGGGTCGACTCTCGCTCGTCGGTCGAGGCGGAGCCCGGCGGCCGCGGGGGTGCGGGGTAGAGGTACAGGTGTCCCCAGCCGTCACGTTGGGAGTACCACAGGACCTCACCGGTGCTCAGCACTCGGACCATCGGTCGGTCGAAGATCGGTTGTGCCGGTTCCACTCGGGTGGTGCCGTGCTCGTCCACGAGGAGGTCGACGGCGCCCGTGTCGGGATCGAGGCGGTACAGCCCGAGCGAGCGGGCGTAGCGGGGCTGTCGCAGGAAATGCAGGGACGCTCCGTCGTGGGACCACCGGACCCAGCCGCGCGCGAACGGGGACAGGTGGCCGATGTGCGACGGGCCGGTCGCCTCCCACACCGCCGTACGGCGCGTCACGTCCAGGACGACGAATTGCATGCGGGCGTGCTGTTCGTCCTGCGGCATGGCGTAGCGGAGGGAGTGCGCCACCGGCGGCCCGCCGTCGCGGGGGGTCGACTCGACCAACACCTGTTCGCGCAGGTGCCGTTGGTCGATCCGGTGGGTGACGAGTCGGCGTGAGTCGGGTGACCAGGCCAGCATCGGGGGCGGGGTGACGCCCGCGTTGCGGAGCATGATCCGCGACACCGCCACGTCGATGTTCGATCCGTAGTCGAAGTCCTTCTCGCCGTCGCCGGTGAGGGCGAACTCGTGGGAGCGGTCGGTCGAGCGCACCCAGACGTTGTGGTCACGTACGAACGCGACCCATGTGCCGTCGGGTGAGGGCCGCTCGTGCGGGGCGGTCTGCTCGGGCGGGTCGATCCGGGTGCATCGGTCGTCGTCGGGTGCGTACCGCCATCGGGCGTCGAACGCGGTGAATTCGACGGTGTCGCCGCTGCGGCTGATCGAGGTGAACGGAAGGTGTGTTCCATCCACCGCCGTGCCGGAGGCCGACGACAGGGCGGCGGCCAGGCGGTCGTGGTCGAATGCGGCTTCGCGACGGCCGACGGCGGGGTCGACCAGTACGAATCGGCGGCCCTGTGCGGTGTCGACGCGGTACCAGAACCTGTCGGTGCCGTCCTCCCAGTTCGGGCGGATCTTCGCGCCCGGAACGAGGCGCGCCGCGTTGTGCGGCAGCAGTTGCTCGGCGCGGCGGTAGTCGGCGGTCGTGAACGTGTCCACGATGTATCCCTTTCAAGCAGTGATGTGCTGAAAGCCCAGGGAGACTTCGCCGGATCCGCCTACGGGGACGGGATCTGTCGAAGGATGAGATCGAGCCCGTGCTCGAAGAGCTCCTCCTGGGTGAAGGCGGGAAGTCCCAGCCCCAAGGCGTGCAGCGTCGGATACTCCCGGGCGGGGAGGGCTTGCATGCTGCGCTGTGTCTTCGACCACGCCTCCGGGTCCTCGTCCGCCGGCTTGCGTGTCGGATACAAGGTGGCGGCGCCGATCGTGAAGCGGATCAGGGTCGCGACCATTCCCACCGCGTCGCGGACGCCCATGCCGTGGGTCAGCAGGACGGCGTAGAGCGTCTCGCTGATCCGTAGGTCGCTGGGGCCGGAGGCGTTGACGGCGAGATGGATGCGGGCGACTTCGGCGTGCTCGACCATCAGTCGGAAGTACGACCGCAGCAGCGTGCGGATGCCCTCGATGCCTTCCTCCACCGCCGGCACCTGTACCGCGGCGATCGCGTTGTCGTAGACCGCGGCGAGGACTTCGTCCTTGCTCCGGAAGTGGGTGTACAGCGACATCGGGCGCACGTCGAGTTCGTCGGCGATGCGCCGCATCGTGATCGCCTCGATGCCGTCCGAGTCCATGATCGCGGTGGCGGCGGCGACCACCCGCGCCCGGTCGAGGCTTCCGCGAGGGGCGCGTTTGCGCGGAGCGGTGGGTTTCGAAGGGCTGTCGTCCATGGTGTCGCTCCTGAGGTTTGCCCCGCCGACCCCTTGAGGCCGCTAGCCGTACGAGTACCGTACATGTACGGTAGCAAATGTCAACGCGAAACGCCGACAGGCCGAGACGGCGATCGTCCGACCTCTGTTCGGGCCGCGGGCGACAACGAACGCCCCGTGCCGCGTGTCGTCGCGGCCACCCGCCCCCTGCTCGACGAAGTGGCGGGGAGACGGGCTGCGTGGACATCACGTGAAGGGAAAAGTCATTGTTGGAAGAGCGGAGCGCCTCCATGCGGTACGAGAGGGTGCTGGACCACCTGCATGCGCTGCACAGGCCCGGTTTCGGCCGGCCGTCGAGCCTTCGGGAGCCGCACGTGACGCGCGACGGCTCCCGCACGGTGGTGACCGCGGACGTCCTGCACAAACTCGCGGGAGTACCGCGAACCGCCCTGTTCACCGCCGAGGACGGCCGATTCCGGCAGGTGTCGGCGCCGGGCGGCTCGGCGCGGTCGGGGCGCTTCTCCCCGGACGGGCGCACGCTGGCGTTCCTGTCGGACCGCGCGGACAAGGGCGTCTACCAGTTGCACCTGCGGGCGGACGATCGACTGGGCGAGGCGGAGGCGGCACCTGCGGTTCCGGGAACGGTGGAATACCTCCACTGGTCGCCGGACGGTCGGCGCATCCTGCTGGGCGTCGCCGGTCTCGGCGCCGAACTCTCCGGCGGACAGGGATCGGGCACCAACCGCAGGGGGATCGACGACGCGCCGCCGTGGTTCCCGCGCGTGGACGCCGACGTCGCCGACGAGGCCTGGCGCAGCCTGTGGCTGTACACGCCCGCCACCGGCGTTCTCGAACGTCTGTCCCCCGAGGGCCTGAACTGCTGGGAAGCCGGGTGGTGCGGGCCCGGTCGGGTCGCGGCCGTCACCTCCGAGGCTCCCTGGGAGGACTCCTGGTACGGCGCGGTCCTGAGCCTGATCGACCTGGACGGCGCGGTCCACCAGGTGTTGGACAGCAAGGTTCAACTCGGGCTGCCGACCGGCTCGCCGACCGGCCGCTGGGTGGCGGTGGCGGAGGCGGTGTGCAGCGACCGCTGGCTGGTCGCCGGTGACCTCCTTCTGATCGACGGGGCCTCCGGTGCGGTTCGGCGGATCGACACTCTCGGCACCGACGTGACCCGGCTGGAGTGGATCGACGACGAGCGACTCGGCTACCTCGGGCAGCGCCGGTTGGACTCCGTCGCCGGCATCGTCCGGGTCGGCGACGGCAGCGTGTCCGAGGTCCTCGTCACCGCGAACGCCTGCGGTGGCAGTACCTTCCACACCGACGGCGCGTTCACCGACGACGGCCGCGTGTGCACGATCCAGGAGCTGTATCTTATACACATGTGACGCA
>NZ_JBHZAV010000073.1:0-47393 GCF_042754445.1 Embleya sp. NPDC059213 | reverse complement strand
GGTCCCCCACGTGGGTGACCCGGGCGCCCGTCCCGACCGAGCCGCCGGCCCGCGCTCACCCCAACAACCGCCCGATCGCCGTCGCCACCTCCCGATGCGCCAGATACGCGCCGATGTCGTGCGCGCGGTCATGCGGATTGGCCACAGTGCACTCCGCGCCGAGCCCGCTCCAGTCGTCGGCCAGCGGGCACCCGATCGCGACCGGATCGGTGGGACACCACGCGTTGAACCAGGGCCCCGCGATCGGCGGCAGGTGCGCCCCGCCGCCCCGCAACCGCGAATACACGGTGTCCATCCCCAGCGGACTGCCCACCGTGATCAACCCGGCCACCGGCACCTGCGGCCCGAGCCGGGTCAGCAGGTCCATCGCGACCACCGTGCCCAGGCTGTGCGCGACCAGCACCAGCGGACCGGCCCCGGGCAGCCCGGCCAGCACCTGATCGAGCACCGCCTCGCGCGTGTCGTCGCGATCCAGATAGGCCGCGACGTCGCGGAACGCGGCCCGGATCACCAGTCGGTCCACCCCGGTGTGCGCGGCGACCCAGCCCAGCGGTTCGTGCACCGCGCCCACCACGTGGTCCCAGATGCTCTCGGTCACCAGGACCTGCCCGGGGGCCGGCATCCCTGCCCGCCGCGCGGCCTCGTCCAGCAACTGCTCGTACAACGCCTGTGCGGACGCGGACAGCGGCGTCTCGACCGCCGTCGCCGATTCCATCACCTCGACGAGCCGGTCGCCGTAGAACGGGAACCAGACGTCCTCGGGATCCACCGTCGGCAACCCCGCCATGGTCAGCCCGCTGTTCAGCCCGGCCGCCCAGCCGCGCCGCAACTCGCCCGGATCGTGCCCCTGTTGGCTGCGACCGTGCAGGAAGACCAGCCGCACCCGCCCGCCGAACGCGTCCGGCCGCCCGGTCGCCCCGGCCACCGCGACCGCCTCGGCACCCGACACGGCCTCGACCGGCGAGCGCGGCGCGGGCACGCCCGTGCGCACCGTCGGCGTCGAGCCCAGCCCCGACCCGGCACCCAGGGTGGCGAGCAACGCCCGCTGTGCGTCGGTCGTGGTCAGCGCGCCCAGTCGGGCCAGGATCACGCTGATCCGCACCCCCTCGTTGGCGATCCACTTGATCTGCGCCAACCCCTGCTCGGGCTGCCAGGGCAGGCCCGCCAGGTTGAGCACCGCACCGCTGTCGTCCTGCGCGGGCACCCCGCTGTGGTGCAGCCCGACCGCCTCCCACTGGTCGTTGAACACCGGCGAACCGGAGTTGCCCGGTTCGGTGTCGGTCTCGTATTGGAGGAATTCGTCGAAGCGTTGGGTGAACCGGTTCTCCCGGATGGCGATCTCCTTGAGCCGCCCGTCCGGGTGACCGATCACGTTCACCGGATCGCCCACCACCAGCTTGCCCTCGGCCGCGATCAGCCGGATGTGCCCGAAGATCTGCCCCGGCGGCCGGCCGTCGCCGCCCGGTCGCATCGCGACCAGGGTGAAGTCGAGGTCCTCGTCGGTCAGGAACAGTGTGTCCGGGTCCGGGGCGAAGCGAGTGGTGTGGATCGGCAGGTCGTTGTCGATCCCCATCTCCGCGCCGAACTCGGCGAACGCGCCGGCCGCGGTCGCCGGGTCCGGGAAGACGTGATGGTTGGTCAACAACAGGCCCGGCGCGACCAGGAAACCGGTCGCCTGCGGTTGCATCGGGCCGCCCGTCGAGTACCAGATCCGGGCCACGCAGGCGGCGGCCCGCAACCCGCGGGCGAGGAAGTTCAGGCTCTGTAGGTCGTTGGTGACACCTATGATGCGTTCGGCCAGCCGCGGTGCGCTCTCCTCGGGCGAGGTGGCCAGCAACACCTGTCCGGGCACCTCGTGCTGCTCGACCAACCGGGCCGCGCGCAGTTGCAGCCGATGGTCGTCGTCCGGGAAGCGGCTGCCCGCTGCGCGGCGCCGGTCGATCTCGCCGCGGTCGGCTCCGGCGGCCCGGTAGCGCTCGGCCGCGGCGTTGATCTGGCGGACCAGCAGCTCGTCGGCCGGCACGGCGCGAGCATCGTCATTTCCGGTGATTTCCACTGAAGTACACCCCCTCGCAGGCAGCGTAGAACCGGATGGCGACCGTTGTCCGGATATCACCCGATTGCCCTGCTCGGAACCCGAAGGATGCAGTGCGCAGCCCGAAGGATGCAGTGGGCCGAGTCACGCCGGGCTCGGCCCACCTCGCGGGACTACGCTGATTCCATGCCCGAGGCCCATGCTCAACGCCGTGATCGGTTGCGTTCCCGTCTGGCCGGTGCCGGTGCGGACGTCGCCCTGATCACCAATCGCGTCAATGTGCGCTACCTGACCGGGTTCACCGGTTCGAATGCCGCGCTGCTGGTCTACGCCCCGGGAGCGGCCGGCGAAGGGTCCGCCGAGTCCGGCGCGGTGCTCTGTACGGACGGGCGCTACGCACACCAGGCGAGCGAGGAGGCGCCGGGCGTCGAATTGCTCGTCGAGCGGGCCTGTGCGCAGACGCTGACCAAGCGCGCCGCCGCGGCCGGCGCGGTCCGGCTGGCGATCGAGGAGCAACACGTCACGGTCGAGCTCTACCGCGCGCTGGGCGCCGTGCTGGCCGAGGAGAACGCCGCCGCCGCGCTGGTCGATCTCGGCCGGGTGGTCGAGGACCTGCGGCGGATCAAGGACCCGGCGGAGATCGCCGCGCTGCGGATCGCCTGTGAGATCGGCGATCGGGCGCTCGGCGAGATGATCGAGTCGATCCTGGTCGGGCGGACCGAGCGGCACATCGCGATGGAGCTGGAGCGGCGGATGGCCGACCACGGCGCGGACGCGGTGGCCTTCCCGACCATCGTGGCCACCGGGCCGAACTCGGCGATCCCGCACCACGATCCGGGCGACCGCCGGGTCGAGGACGGCGATTTCCTCAAGATCGATTTCGGTGCGCGCTACCGGGGCTATCACGCCGACATGACCCGCACCTTCGTGATCGGCACCGAGCCGGCCGGCTGGCAGCAGGAGATCTACGGCGTGGTGTTCGCCGCGCAGAAGGCGGGCCGCGAGGCGCTCGCGCCGGGCGTCGAGGCGGTCGAGGTGGACCGGGCCGCGCGTGCGGTGATCGAGCGGGCCGGCTACCTGGAGTTCTTCAAACACGGCCTGGGGCACGGCGTCGGACTGGAGATCCACGAGGACCCGCTTCTGGGTCCGACGGCGACCGGTAAGCTGGACGCTTGCATGCCGGTCACCGTCGAACCGGGGATCTATCTCCCGGGCCGCGGCGGTGTCCGCATCGAGGACACCCTGGTGGTTCGTCCGCTCGAAGACGGCGGGCCCGAGCTACTCACCATCACGACCAAGGAGTTGCTCGTCCTGTAGCGGACGGTATCGATACCTGTCCGGTCCGACGCGCGATCATCCGGTCCCAGAAGCACGCAGGAGACACCACACTCGTGGCCACGACCAACGACCTGAAGAACGGCATGGTGCTCAAGCTCGACAATGGCCAGCTCTGGTCCGTCGTCGAGTTCCAGCACGTCAAGCCCGGCAAGGGCGGCGCGTTCGTTCGTACGAAGCTCAAGCATGTCCTCTCCGGCAAGGTCGTGGACAAGACCTTCAACGCCGGCACGAAGGTCGAGACGGCCACCGTGGACAAGCGCGGCATGCAGTTCTCGTACAAGGACGGCACCGACTTCGTGTTCATGGACACGGACACGTACGAGCAGTTGCCGATCTCGCCCGAGACCGTCGGCGACGCCGCCAACTACCTCCTCGAAGGCTTCGAGGCGACCGTCGCGATCTACGAGGGCTCCGCGCTCTACGTCGAGCTGCCGGCCTCCGTCGAACTGCTCATCGAGTACACCGAGCCGGGTGTCCAGGGCGACCGGTCCACCGGTGGCACCAAGCCCGCGAAGCTGGAGACCGGCTTCGAGATCGCGGTTCCGCTCTTCATCACGACGGGCGAGAAGGTCAAGGTCGACACCCGTTCCGGTGACTACCTGGGCCGCGTGAACAGCTAGTGGCCGGTGCCCGCAGCAAGACCCGGAAGCGCGCCCTGCAGATCCTGTTCGAGGCCGACCAGCGCGGCGTCGACCCGGTGACGATCCTCGCGGACTGGGTCGGCCGCTTCCAGGCCGACAAGGCGGAGCCACAGGTCGCCGACTACACGATGCAACTGGTCGAGGGCGTCCAGGAGCACCGCAAGCGGATCGACGACCTGATCGGCACCTACGCCGTGGGGTGGACGCTCGACCGCATGCCCGGCGTGGACCGCAACGTCCTGCGCCTGGGCATCTACGAGCTGCTCTGGGAGAGCGACGTCCCCGACGTCGTGGCCATCGACGAGGCCGTCGAACTCGCCAAGGAATACTCCACGGACGAGTCGCCGGCCTTCGTGAACGGCCTGCTCGCGCGGATAAAGGACCTCAAGCCGACGCTGCTGCGTTAGCCGAGCCCGCCGCTTCCGGGACTTCGTCGAGCCGCCTGCCCCATACGGGGGAGGCGGCTCGACGGCGTTGTCGGGGTCCGACGCGGCCGCGCCGACCGGGCCGTGATCGAATGCCGATAATGAAGATCATGAGATCCGAGCGCAAGGGCTCCCGGCTCCGGGAGATCGGGGACGAGCCCGACTACCGCTTCACGCTCGCCAACGAGCGGACCTTCCTGGCCTGGATAAGGACCGCCCTGTCGCTGCTCGCGGGCGGAGTCGCGGTGGTGCAGTTGGTGCCGGATCTGGCTCCGCACGCGCAGCGGCTGGTGCTCGGTCTGGTCCTGGTCGGCTTGGCCCTGACCCTGTCGGCCACCGCGTATCGGCGCTGGTATCAGGTCGAACGGGCGATGCGGCTCGGGCGTGCGTTGCCGTTCTCCGCGTTGCCGCTGGTGCTCTCGGCGGGCCTGGTGATCGTGATCGTGGTCAGCGTCGTGCTGATGATCGGGTCCTGATGTCGGGATCGGCACTGCTGCCGGGCGCACCGCTGGATCCGGGGCTGCAACCGGAACGCACCAGGATGGCGTGGTCGCGTACCGCGCTGGCGTTCGTCGCCAACGGCGCGCTGCTGGTGCGCGCCGGGCACGTGCCGGACCGCTGGTGGTACATGGTGCCCGGCTGCGTGGTGATGGCGGCCGGCTGCGTGGTCTACGTGGTGGGCCTGCTGCGGCATCGGCAGATCTACCGCGCGGTCCGGGCGGGCGCCCCGGCGACCGGCGACCGGGCGATCCGGGCGACGCTGCTCACCGCGATCGTGGCCTGTGTGCTGGCGGCCGGCGTGCTGCTGGGCCGGCCCTGAGCGCGGCCGGCGGGACGCGCCGACCCACGATCGACCGGTGGAGCGGTGCTCGACGTGCAGCCACATGGCCACGACGGCCGCCGGACCGAAGGCCGAACTCCCGTCCAGGACAAGCGACTTCGTCCGACCCCACGCGGAGCCGGTCGAACCGGCCCCTCGGTGTGACACCTACCTCGCCCGCCGCCGGGCCGACAGGTTCTAGTTCTCCCGCCACCACCAGGCCTGGCTGAGGTTGTCCGGGAGTTCGCCGGAGGCGCCGAGTTGGCGCATGCCCGCGCGTAGACCTTCCTTGAGCACCTCGACCCCGTCGTCGCCGACCGCCTTCGTCCACGCGCCCTGGATCCCGGACAGCTCGGTCCAGATCACCTTCAGGCATTCGCGGCCGCGCTCGGTGAGGGTGATCCGGCGGGCCCGGCGGTCGGCGGGGTCGGGCTTGCGTTCGACGTAGCCGTGTCGGGCCAGGTGGGAGACCACCTCGCCGGCCGACTGTTTGGTCATGCCCAGTCGGCGCCCGAGCTCGGTGGCGGTGGTGCCGCCCTCGCCGACCAGGGTCAGCGCGAAGCCGTGCGTGGGCCGGATCTCGTCGAAGCCCGCGCCCGTCATGCGGTCGGAGAAGAGTTGGCTGATCCCGCGCACGGCGCCGACCAGCAACGTCACCAGTTCGGACTCGGAGGAGGTGTCTTGCTGCACGAGGTAAGAATACCTGTCTAATTTGCCGGGCAAACCGGAACGCCGTCCCCGATGTGGATCGGGAACGGCGCGACGGTTGTGCCCACGAACCATGGCCTATGGATGTTGCTCCGAGTCGATCATGCCCTACACGTGCACGGCGACCGCGCCTTCGCGCTTTTCGCCCTGCCGTACGAACAGCGCGAGGACGATCCCGACCGCCATCGTGATCGCGGCGATGGTGAACGCGAGCTGCATGCCGTCCAGGAACGTGGTGGCCGACGCGTGGCGCACGGCGTCGATGGTGCGCTCGTTCATGGTCGCCGGATCCACCGGCGGGAAGCCCTGTGCGACCGACCCTTCGATCGCCTCGCGTTGCCCGTGCGGAAGTCGGTCGTAGGCGCCGGCCTCGGCCGGCCACCGGTCCGGCAGCGCCGAGGAGACCTTGGCCGCCACCACCGCGCCGAGCACCGCGGTGCCCAGCGCGCCGCCGACCTGCATCGCGGCCTGCTGGATGCCGGACGCGACGCCGGACAACTCCAGCGAGGCGTTGCCGACGATGATGTCCGTCGCGCCGACCATGATCGGGCTGAGCCCGAAGCCCAGCAGCACGAACGGCAGCATGGTGGCGCCGAAGCTCGCGTCCTCGCCGAGGCGGGCGAGCAGCGCCATCGCGGTCGCCGACAGCGCCAGGCCGGCGATGATCGGGATGCGCGGGCCGAGCTTGGTGATCGCCAGGCCGCCGATCGGCGAACCGATCATCATCACCACGGACATCGGCAACATCCGCACGCCGGTCTCGGTCGGGCTGAGGCCGTTGACGCCCTGGAGATAGAAGGTGATGAAGAACATCGCGCCGAACATCGCGAAGGCCATGAAGATCATCAGCACGATGCCGATCGAGAACGACCGGTTGCGGAACATCACCAGCGGCATCAGCGGCTCGGGCGCCTTGGTCTGCCACAGCGCGAACAGTGCGAGCAGGATCAGTGCGGCGGCCATGAAGCTCAGCGTGTAGGCGCTGCCCCAGCCCTTCTCGCCGCTCTTGATCACGCCCCAGACCAGGCAGAACATCGCCACCGAGAGCAGCACGACGCCGAGGTAGTCGATCCGGTTGCTCGCGCCGGCCACCCGGCTGTTGGCCAGCGCCCAGATGCCGACGACCAGGGTCAGCACGCCGATCGGCACGTTGATGTAGAACACCGACTGCCAGCTCACGTGCTCGACCAGCAGGCCGCCGACGATCGGTCCGGCGGCGGTGGCGGTGGAGATCGCCGCGCCCCAGATGCCGATCGCCATGTTGAGCTTGTTGCCGGGGAAGCTGTTGCGCAGCAGGCCGAGCGCGGTGGGCTGGAGCAGTGCGCCGAACACTCCCTGGAGCACCCGGAAGGCGATCAGCATCGAGACCGACTGGGAGAAGGCGATCAGCAGCGACGTGACCGCGAAGCCGGCCGCGCCGATCAGGAAGATCGTCTTGTGGCCGTAGCGGTCGCCGAGCTTGCCCGCCGGGATCAGACACACCGCGAGCGCGAGCAGGTAGCCGTTGGTGACCCACTGCAGGTCGGCGAGGGAGGCGTCCAGATCCTTGGAGATGGCCGGGTTCGCGATACCGACCACGGTGCCGTCCAGGGCCACCATCATCACGCCGAAGGCGACCGCCAGCAGGGTGAGCCAGGGATGCCCCTGCATGCCCTTGCGCACGGGGGCCTTCGAGAGATCCGGCGGGAGTGCGTCCGATGTCGCCGTCGAAGTCTGACTCATGTGTTCCCTACATCCATCCGAGGCCGGTGTCGTACCGAGCCATCGAACGATATGGCACACGGTGCCATATAGCCAAATCACTCAAGTTGCACACAGTGGCAAGTGTCATACTGTGCAGAGACGAACGAGAGGAACACCCAACGTGCGGGACACGGCCGGCACCGCGACGGGCTTGCGGGAGCGCAAGAAGGAACGCACGCGCGAGGCGTTGGTGGCCGCCGCGCTGGAGTTGTTCCTGCGCAAGGGGTACGACGCCACCACGATCGACGAGATCGTGGCCGCCGTGGAGGTGTCCAGGCGTACCTTCTTCCGCTATTTCGCGGGCAAGGAGGAGGTGGCGCTGGCCCGGGCGATCGAGTTCGAGGCGTTGTTCCTGGACGCGTTGACCGCCCGCCCGGCGGCCGAGGCGCCGTTGACCGCGCTGCGCCGCGCGGGCGCCGAGGTGTTCGCCCGGGTCGCCGACGAGGAACCGGACGGCGCGGGCCAGGAGTTCCTGCGGATGCGGCGGATGATCGAGGACACCCCGGTCCTGCTGGCCGCGTCGCTGCGCAACGCGATGGAGCTGGAGCGGCGGATGGCCGCCGAGGTCGCTCGGCGCGAGGGCGTCGAGCCCGGGGACGATCGCCGCCCGGCGCTGTCGGTGACCCTGTACCACGCGGTGATGCGGGTGGCGATGGAGGAGTGGACCGAGGCCGGGGCGCTCGACATCGCGGACCTGGCCCGCACCATCGACGACGCGTGGCAGGACATGGGCGCGCTGTTGACCGGCCGCTGGACGGCGGGCGAGATCCCGCGCCCGTGAACGCGGGCGCGGGGGTGCGGACATACCGACGGGGCGGACCGGTGATCCGGTCCGCCCCGTCGGCGTATGTGGTTCGACGTACCTACCGCACGCGTTTGACCAGCAGCACGAGCAGTGCGCCGGCCAGCGAGACGGCGGCGCCGAAAGCGAACAGACCCTCGTAGCCGAGGTCCAGGTCGTCGACCAGGAACGGAGCCAGGAACGGCGCGGCGATCTGCGGGCCGGCGTTGGCGATGTTGATCAGGCCCATGTCCTTGCCGACGTCCTGCGGGCGCGGGAGCACCTGGGTGATCAGCGCCATGTCGACGGCCATGTACATGCCGAAGAAGAGGCCGTTGGTGACCTGGAAGGCGATCATGCCGTCCTCGGTGGCCCAGATCAGCGGAATCATCAGGGACAGTGCGGCGCCGGCGCCCGAGGCGACCACGAACGGCTTGACTCGGCCGACCCGGTCCACGATCGGGCCGATCACCAGGGCCGCGACGATGGTCACCACGGCGTTGATCACGGTCAGGGTGCCCAGCTTGGACAACACCTCGGCCTGCGGGATCTTGATGTAGAGCACCAGGATGAAGAAGTTGAACTGCAGGATCACCATGTAGCCGAGCATCACGCCCAGGCGCGAGACCAGGGCGATGAAGAAGTCCGCGTGCTCGCGCGGCGAGACCCAGAAGCCCTTGACGAACGAGACGAACTCGAACTTCTCCCGCGGCAGGTCCTTGGTGGACCTGTCCGGGCTGAAGATCACGAAGATCAGCGCGGCGGCCACCAGCACCGCGGCGACCAGGTAGAAGCCCTTGGCTCCGCCGTCCGCCGGGTCGGCGAACTTGCCGTCGAAGCCGCCGATCCGGGCATCGATTCCGATCATGCTCAGGTCGACGCCGGCGAGCAGCAGCGAGACCACGATCGTGCCGACGGGGATGCCGAGGCCGATCAGCGCGGAGAACTTGCCGTACTTGCCCGCGGGCACCCGGTCGGGCATGACCGCGGTCACCGCGGCCTGGTAGCCGTTCATGATGAACTGGATGACGCCCCAGGTCAGCCCCACCACCGCGATCGAGTTCGCGTTGGCCTGGAAACACAGGGCGGCGGCGCCGATGAGCGCGCAGAACAGGATGAACGGCGAGCGCCGGCCGAACCGGGACCGGGTGATGTCGGAGAGCTTGCCGAACAGCGGGTTGCCGATCGTGGCGAACAGCGCGCCCCAGAAGATCGGCCACTTGAGCGCTTCCTGGTCGGGAACGCCCTTGATGTGGATGACCTGCGTCGGGAGCAGGTAGATCCCCACGCCCAGCCACAGCATGTACAGCGCGATATTGGCAAGGGGCAGCGTCGCGTAGAGCGGCCCGAGCTTGTATCCGGTGGGCTCGGTGCGGCCGGCGGCTTCCGGCGCCGGCGACGAGGAGTCGGGCGCCTCGGTGGTGGGCGAACTCATGTGGACCGTCCGATGGAGGGGACTCGAATCCCTCCCTGCACGGAGGACTCGAATCTGCTGACGAGGTTGGTCTCGGAGCCTAGGTGACACGAATAAGCAGAGGGAATGGGTCCACAACGTGAAATCAGTCCGACTAGATAACGATTTGATTGTTCAAGGCTTGAAGGAAGCAGAATCTGCACCGCTCGATCACCGTGAGTGATCTTGTAACGACCGACACGCGTCGGTAGCGCATTCGAGCGATTACGGCCAAGGTTGTGCCCGCTAACCAAGCGGTATCGGGTCGCGCGTCTCTGTGATCCGGTGGACATCGGTTGCGCGCGGGCCGGACCCGCGCGCGGGTGCGGTAGGGGGTGTCGTCGAGATGACGAGCACGAAGTCGGTCACTTGCCGCCCGGAGGGTCACGGATGAGCGCGCCGGAGGCGGGGGCCAAACCCCCCACCAGTTCCGATGTCGCCCGGCTCGCCGGCGTATCCAGATCCACCGTGAGCTACGTGCTCAACTCGCCGCCCGGGGTCCGGGTCAGCGCGCAGACCCGCGAGCGGGTCATGCTCGCGGTGCGCGAACTGGGGTACGCGCCCAGCGCGCCCGCCCGTTCGCTGCGCTCGGGCAACAGCGACGTGGTGCTGTTCCCGCTGCCGTTGCAGCCGATGGGACAGCTCCTGGAGGCGTTCATCGACGAACTGACCGAGGCGCTCAACCGGCACGAACTCAGCCTGCTCATCCACGCCGACCGCACCTCGCGCGGAGCCGACGCCGCCCGGCAGTGGGCCGCGCTGCGACCGCTCGCGGTGATGGCCGAATCCAACCGGCTCACCGGCGGCGCGGTCGACGTGCTCAAGCGGGCCGGGGTCCGGGCGATCTTCGCGTGGGGCCGCGAGGAGCACCCCGACGTGCCCACCGCGATCTTCGACAACCGCGACACCGGCCGGGTCGCGGTCCGCCACCTGATCGACCGCGGCCACCGCCGACTGGCCTGCCTGGTGCCCTCCGGGCCGTTGGCCTTCCTCGGCGAGGAGCGCTGGGCGGGTGCGCAGGCCGCGGCCGAGGAGGCGGGCGTCTCGCTGCGCCGGGTGGACGTGGGCTACGTCCGCGAGGACGTGCTCGCCATCGTGCGGCAGTGGCAGCGCGAGAGCGAACCGCCGACCGCGGTGTTCGCGGGCAACGACGACTTCGCCCTGATGATCATCTCGGCGTTGCGCGAATGCGGCTGGTCGGTGCCGGAGGACATGGCCGTGGTGGGCGCCGACGACCTGCCGTTCTGCGATCTGGTCTGGCCGCGGCTGACCAGCGTCTCGATGCACACCCGGACGATGGGATCGGGCGCCTCGGACGCGATCACCACACTGATCCGCGGCCGGGACTACCGACCCGGCGGTCGAATGGTCGTGCACCCGCGCGTGGTGGTCCGCGAATCCGGCTGAGGCCGGCGATCGTACAAAAGGTGAAGGGTCCCGAAGCCGATCGGCTTCGGGACCCTTCGACGTTTCCGCGCGTAGCGGTCACGCCCCGTGCATCACGGGTTACGCGTTGTTCTGGTTCTCCACGGCGCGGCGAGCCTCCGGGTTGAGCACGCCCCACCCGATCAACTGCTCGGTCAGCACGCTCGGCGACTGGTCGTAGATCACGGCCAGCGTGCGCAGGTCGTCCTGACGGATCGACAGCACCTTGCCGTTGTAGTCGCCGCGCTGGCTCTGGATGGTCGCCGCGTAGCGCTGCAGCGGACCGGCCTGGTCGGACGGAACGGTCTGCAGCCGCTCCAGGTCCAGGACCAGTCGCGGCGGCGGCTCGGCCGCGCCGTTCGGGGTGCCGCCGGGCAGCAGTTCCTGCACCGGGACGCCGTAGAAGTCGGCGAGCTCGGCCAGGCGCTGCACGGTTACCGCACGGTCGCCGCGTTCGTACGAACCGACGACGACGGCCTTCCAGCGGCCCTGGGACTTCTCCTCGACGCCGTGCAGGGACAGGCCCTGCTGGGTCCGGATCGCGCGGAGCTTCGCCCCGAGCTGCTTGGCGTAGTCGCTGGACATCTCGCTCCCAATACAGGTGACTGACCGTGAAGGTCCACCGGTGGTTGGCCGAACCGATGGGGTGGCTACCTCCGGGCCGGCTTTCTGTACCTCGAACTCTCCCCGAAGCTGCGAGGTTCGGCACGTCGCGACTGTCGCGTTTGGCCCGGTGGTGACTCATTGTGAGGTTACGCAGAGTAATTTGCGTCCGTCAAGCCGAACGGCCTACAAAGCCGGATTCGCGCAGGTGAGAGGCGCCTTTGCTCCACTTTCGCCCCGGCTCGATCCGCGCGCTCTTCCGGTCCGGGCCGCCGAAAGACTGATGATGTTGGCTGATACTGTGAGGGACGTACCCCGACGTCCTTTAAAGCCCGTCCTGTGAGACGGGGAAGGAGGTCTGTTTTCCATGACAGCACCTGGCAACACCCCCGGCGGCACGTCGGCCGCCCGTCCCAAGGACCTCGACCCGGCCACCGCCCGCGCGGTCCTGGACGCCTCGGACATCAACCGGGCCCTGACCCGGATCGCGCACGAGATCGTCGAACGCGCCAAGGGCGCCGACGACGTCGTGCTCTTGGGCATTCCGACCCGAGGCGTGGCCCTGGCCCGCCGACTGGGCGAGCGACTCGCCTCGATCGAGGACGGCGCCAAGGTCCCGATCGGCGCACTGGACATCACCATGTACCGCGACGACCTCCGGCTCGGTCCGGCCCGCGCGCTGGAACGCACCGAGATCCCGGCCGAGGGCATCGACGGCAAGCTCGTCGTGCTGGTCGACGACGTGCTCTTCTCCGGCCGCACCATCCGCGCCGCGCTGGACGCGCTGAACGACATCGGCCGCCCGCGCGCGGTGCAACTGGCCGTCCTGGTCGACCGCGGCCATCGCGAACTCCCGATCCGCGCCGACTACGTGGGCAAGAACCTGCCCACGTCGCTGCGCGAGACCGTCAAGGTCCACCTCGCCGAGTACGACGGCCGCGACGCGGTCCTGCTCGGCACCCGCGCGGCCGACCCCGCCGCTCCCACCGACGCGGAGAAGTAGCCAGTGAAGCGCCACCTGATCTCGGCCGCGGACCTCACCCGCGACGACGCCATCCTGATCCTCGACACCGCCGAAGAACTCGCGCACATCGCCGAGCGGCCGATCAAGAAGCTGCCGACGCTGCGCGGCCGCACCGTGGTCAACCTGTTCTTCGAGGACTCCACCCGCACCCGCATCTCCTTCGAGGCCGCCGCCAAGCGGCTGTCCGCGGACGTGATCAACTTCTCCGCCAAGGGCTCCTCGGTTTCCAAGGGCGAATCGCTCAAGGACACCGCGCTGACCCTGCAGGCGATGGGCGCCGACGCGGTGGTCATCCGCCACCACGCCTCCGGCGCGCCGCACCGCCTGGCGGGCTCCGGCTGGCTGCGCGGCTCGGTGGTCAACGCCGGCGACGGCACCCACGAGCACCCCACCCAGGCGCTGCTCGACGCGTTCACCATGCGGCGCAGGCTGGCCGGCGGGCGCGGCGACCTCGAAGGCCGCCGAATCACCCTGGTGGGTGACGTCCTGCACAGCCGGGTGGCCCGCTCCAACGTGCTCCTGCTGGCCACCCTGGGCGCCGAGGTGACCCTGGTCGCGCCGCCCACGCTGCTCCCGATCGGCGTGGAGAGCTGGCCCTGCACGGTCTCCTACGACCTGGACGCGCCGCTGCCCAAGAGCGACGCGGTGATGATGCTGCGGGTGCAGCGCGAGCGGATGAACGCCGCGTTCTTCCCCACCGAGCGCGAATACTCCCGCCGCTACGGTCTGGACCTGCGCCGGATGGCGATGCTCCCCGAGCACGCCATCGTGATGCACCCCGGCCCGATGAACCGAGGCATGGAGATCGCCGCCGAGGTCGCCGACTCGACCCGCTCGACCATCGTCGAGCAGGTCACCAACGGCGTCAGCGTGCGGATGGCGGTCCTGTATCTGCTCCTGGGCGGCAACGAACCGGCCCTGAGCGCCCCCAGCACCAGCACCCCCCACAGCGCGAGCAACGCCACCGGCACCGAGGAGAGCACCAAGTGAGCACGTACCTGATCAAGGACGCCAAGGTCCTCGGGGGCGACGCGTCCGACGTGCTCATCCGCGACGGCGTGATCGCCGGGATCGGCGCCGGGCTCGCCGCCGACGGCGCCACCGTGATCGAGGCCGCCGGGCAGATCCTGCTGCCGGGCCTGGTCGACCTGCACACCCACCTGCGCGAGCCCGGCCGCGAGGACGCCGAGACGGTCGCCACCGGCGCCGACGCGGCGGCCCTGGGCGGTTTCACCGCGGTGCACGCGATGGCCAACACCGACCCGGTCGCGGACACCGCCGGCACCGTCGAGCAGGTCTGGCGGCTCGGCCAGGAGACCGGTCGTTGCGACGTGCACCCGGTCGGCGCGGTCACCGTGGGCCTGGGCGGCAAGCGACTGGCCGAACTGGGCGCGATGGCCGACTCGGCCGCGCGCGTGCGGGTGTTCTCCGACGACGGCAAGTGCGTCGACGACGCGGTGATCATGCGCCGCGCGCTGGAATACGTGAAGGCGTTCGACGGTGTGGTCGCCCAGCACGCGCAGGAGCCCCGGCTGACCGAGGGCGCCCAGATGAACGAGGGCACCGTCTCCGGCGAACTGGGCCTGCGCGGCTGGCCCGCGGTCGCCGAGGAGTCGATCATCGCCCGCGACGTGCTGCTCACCGCGCACGTCGGCTCGCGCCTGCACGTGTGCCACGTCTCCACCGCGGGCTCGGTGGAGATCCTGCGCTGGGCCAAGTCCAAGGGCTGGAACGTCACCGCCGAGGTCACCCCGCACCACCTGCTGCTCACCGACGAACTCGTGCGCAGCTACGACCCGGTCTACAAGGTCAACCCGCCGCTGCGCACCGCCGCGGACGTCACCGCGCTGCGCGAGGCGCTCGCCGACGGCACCATCGACGCGGTCGCCACCGACCACGCCCCGCACCCCAGCGAGGACAAGGACTGCGAGTGGGCGGTCGCCGCGATGGGCATGCTCGGCCTGGAAACGGCCCTGGCGATCGTCCAGGAGACCATGGTCGACACCGGCCTGCTCGACTGGGCCGGCGTCGCCGACCGGATGTCCGTGCGCCCCGCCGCGATCGGCCGACTGGAGGGGCACGGCCGCCCGATCGAGGTCGGCGAGCCCGCCAACCTGGTGCTGGTCGACCCGAGCACACGGCGTACGGTCGAACCGTCCGAACTCGCCTCGCGCAGTCGTAACACCCCCTACGCCGGACTGGAACTCCCCGGCAAGGTGGTCGCCACGTTCCTGCGCGGCGTACCCACGGTGATCGACGGGAAGCTCGCGTGACCTCAGGCACGGCCCCCCACGACCTGCTGCTGTTCGCCGCCGACCAGAAGTCGGCGGAGGTGACGAACTGGAGCGGTCGCCTCCTCTGGATCGGCATCTGCCTCCTCTTCGTGCTCGGCGTCTACCTGCTCATGTGGCGCGCCTGGAAGAAGCGCGCCAAGCGCCAGGCGGCGCTGCCCGCGCTGCCCACCGCGCCCGAGGCCGCCGCCGCGCCGCTGCTGCCGCCGCTGGTCGGCCGCTACTTCGGCAGCACCACCGCCGGCAACTGGCTGGACCGGGTGGTCGCGCACGGCCTGGGCACCCGCAGCCCGGCCGAGCTGACCCTGCGCCCGGACGGCCTGCTGGTCGAGCGCCCCGCCGCGACCGACTTCTTCGTACCCGCCGCGGCACTGACCGGGGTGCGACACGAGAAGGCCATCGCCGGGAAGGTGCTGCCCGAGGGCGGCCTGCTGGTGATCACCTGGACGCACGGCGACGGCTCGCTCGACTCGGGCTTTCGCAGCGACCACCCGGACGAGCACGACGCGTGGATCGAGACCATCACCCGGCTGATCGCCGGAGAACTGCCGGCGACCGCCGGCTCGGCTGTACGGAACCACCAGGAAGGATCGGTCACGTGACCGCAATGACCGGACGGGCCACGACGCCTGCGGTGCTCGTCCTCGAGGACGGGCGCACGTTCCGCGGCAGCGCCTACGGCGCGGTGGGGGAGACGTTCGGCGAGGCGGTGTTCTCCACCGGCATGTCGGGCTACCAGGAGACCCTGACCGACCCCTCGTACCACCGCCAGGTCGTCGTGATGACGGCCCCGCACGTCGGCAACACCGGCGTCAACGACGAAGACCCCGAATCCTCCCGGATCTGGGTCTCCGGCTACGTCGTCCGCGACCCCGCCCGAGTGCCCTCCAACCACCGCTCGCGCCGCTCGCTCGACGACGAACTGGTGCGCTACGGCGTGGTCGGGATCAGCGGCATCGACACCCGCGCGCTGACCCGGCACCTGCGCGAGCGCGGCGCGATGCGGGTCGGCATCTTCTCCGGCGACGCCGCCCGACAGGACGAGGCCGCGCTGCTGGAACGGGTGCGCACCAGCCCCGAGATGGCCGGCGCCGACCTCGCCGAGCAGGTCAGCACCGACGCCGCCTACGTGGTCCCCGCGATCGGCGCCAAGCGCTTCACCGTCGCGGCGCTGGACCTGGGCATCAAGGGCATGACCCCGCACCGGATGGCCGAGCGCGGCATCGAGGTGCACGTGCTGCCCGCGACCGCCACGCTGGAGCAGATCAACGCCGTCGCCCCCGACGGCGTGTTCTTCTCCAACGGCCCCGGCGACCCGGCCACCGCGACCCACCAGATCGAGCTGCTGCGCGCCGTGCTGGACCAGGGCACCCCGTTCTTCGGAATCTGCTTCGGCAACCAGTTGCTCGGGCGCGCGCTGGGCTTCGGCACCTACAAGCTAAAGTACGGCCACCGCGGCATCAACCAGCCCGTGCAGGACCGCACGACCGGCAAGGTCGAGGTCACCGCGCACAACCACGGCTTCGCCGTGGACGCGCCGCTGGACACCGTCTCGGACACCCCCTACGGGCGCGCCGAGGTCAGCCACGTGTGCCTCAACGACGACGTCGTCGAGGGCCTGCGGCTGCTGGACCGACCCGCGTTCAGCGTGCAGTACCACCCGGAAGCGGCGGCCGGACCGCACGATTCCGCCTACCTGTTCGACCGTTTCGTGACGCTGATGGAGACCAAGAGTGCCTAAGCGCAGCGACCTGAAGTCCGTCCTGGTCGTCGGCTCGGGCCCGATCGTCATCGGCCAGGCCGCCGAGTTCGACTACTCCGGCACCCAGGCGTGCCGGATCCTCAAGGCCGAGGGCCTGCGGGTGATCCTGGTCAACTCCAACCCGGCCACGATCATGACCGACCCGGAGATCGCCGACGCCACCTACGTCGAGCCGATCACCCCCGACTTCGTCGAGAAGATCATCGCCAAGGAGCGCCCCGACGCGCTGCTGCCCACCCTGGGCGGGCAGACCGCGCTCAACATCGCGGTCTCGCTCAGCGAGAACGGCGTGCTGGAGAAGTACAACGTCGAGCTGATCGGCGCCAACCTCGACTCGATCCAAAAGGGCGAGGACCGCGACCTGTTCAAGGGCGTGGTCGAGCGGGTGCGGGAGAAGATCGGGCACGGCGAGTCGGCCCGCTCGGTGATCTGCCACTCGATGGAGGACGTGCTCGGCGGCGTCGAGACGCTCGGCGGCTACCCGGTCGTGGTCCGCCCCTCCTTCACGATGGGCGGCGCCGGCTCCGGCTTCGCGCACGACGAGGAGGACCTGCGCCGGATCGCCGGCCAGGGCCTGACCCTGTCGCCGACCACCGAGGTGCTCCTGGAGGAGTCCATCCTCGGCTGGAAGGAATACGAACTCGAGCTGATGCGCGACAAGCACGACAACGTCGTGGTCGTCTGCTCGATCGAGAACTTCGACCCGATGGGCGTGCACACCGGCGACTCGATCACCGTGGCGCCCGCGATGACGCTGACCGACCGCGAGTACCAGATCCTGCGCGACGTCGGCATCGCGGTGATCCGCGAGGTCGGCGTGGACACCGGCGGCTGCAACATCCAGTTCGCGATCAACCCCGAGGACGGCCGGGTGATCGTGATCGAGATGAACCCGCGCGTCTCCCGCTCCTCGGCGCTGGCCTCCAAGGCGACCGGCTTCCCGATCGCCAAGATCGCCGCGCGGCTCGCCATCGGCTACACGCTGGACGAGATCCCCAACGACATCACCAAGGAGACCCCGGCCAGCTTCGAGCCCTCGCTCGACTACGTCGTGGTCAAGGTCCCGCGCTTCGCCTTCGAGAAGTTCCCGGCCGCCGACGACCGCCTCACCACCACGATGAAGTCGGTCGGCGAGGCGATGGCGATCGGCCGCAACTTCACCGAGGCGCTGAACAAGGCGCTGCGCTCGCTGGAGAAGAAGGGCTCGCAGTTCGACTTCGTCTCCGAGGTCGGCGCCAAGGACGAACTGCTGAGCACGGCCGAGAAGCCCACCGACGGCCGGATCAACGTGGTCATGGACGCCATCCGCGCGGGCGCCACGCCCGAGGAACTGTTCGAGGCCACCGGGATCGACCCGTGGTTCCTGGACCAGATGTACCTGATCCACGAGATCGCCGGCGAGGTCCGCGACGCGGCCGAGCTGACCCCCGAGGTGCTGCGCCTGGCCAAGCGGCACGGCCTCTCCGACCTGCAGATCGCGGCGATCCGCGGCATGCGCGAGGAGGTCGTGCGCGAGGTGCGCCAGGCGCTGGGCGTGCGTCCGGTCTACAAGACCGTGGACACCTGCGCCGCCGAGTTCGCCGCGCGCACCCCGTACCACTACTCGTCCTACGACGAGGAGACCGAGGTCGCGCCGCGCACCAAGCCGGCCGTGATCATCCTGGGCTCCGGGCCGAACCGGATCGGGCAGGGCATCGAGTTCGACTACTCGTGCGTGCACGCCGCGTTCGCGCTGCACGACGCCGGCTACGAGACCGTGATGGTCAACTGCAACCCGGAGACCGTCTCCACCGACTACGACACCTCCGACCGGCTCTACTTCGAGCCGCTCACCCTGGAGGACGTGCTGGAGATCGTGCACGCCGAGACCCAGGCCGGACCGGTCGCCGGGGTCCTGGTGCAGCTCGGCGGGCAGACCCCGCTGGGGCTGGCGCAAAAGCTCAAGGACGCGGGCGTGCCGATCGCGGGCACCTCGCCCGAGGCGATCCACCTCGCCGAGGAGCGCGGCGCGTTCGGCCGGGTGCTGGCCGAGGCCGGCCTGCTCGCGCCCAAGCACGGCACCGCGTTCTCCTTCGGCGAGGCCAGTGCGATCGCCGCCGAGATCGGCTACCCGGTGCTGGTGCGGCCCTCGTACGTGCTCGGCGGGCGCGGCATGGAGATCGTCTACGACGAGCCCTCCCTGGCCACCTACCTCGAACAGAACGCCGGCCTGGTCAGCGACCACCCGGTGCTGGTCGACCGCTTCCTCGACGACGCGATCGAGATCGACGTGGACGCGCTCTACGACGGCGAGGACCTCTACCTCGGCGGCGTGATGGAGCACATCGAGGAAGCCGGCATCCACTCCGGCGACTCGGCCTGCGCGCTCCCGCCGATCACCCTCGGCGCACACGACATCAAGCGGCTGCGCGCGGCCACGCTGGGCATCGCCCAGGGCGTGGGCGTCCGCGGACTGATCAACATCCAGTTCGCGCTCTCCGGCGACATCCTCTACGTCCTGGAGGCCAACCCGCGCGCCTCGCGCACCGTGCCGTTCGTGTCCAAGGCGACCGCGGTGCCGCTGGCCAAGGCCGCCGCCCGCGTCTCGCTCGGCGCCACGATCGCCGAACTGCGCGCCGAGGGCCTGCTCCCGGCCGAGGGCGACGGCGGCACGCTGCCGATGGACGCGCCGATCGCGGTCAAGGAGGCGGTCCTGCCCTGGAACCGCTTCCGCGACACCAAGGGCCGCGGCGTGGACACCGTGCTCAGCCCGGAGATGCGCTCCACCGGCGAGGTGATGGGCATCGACGCGGTGTTCGGCACCGCGTACGCCAAGTCCCAGGCCGGCGCCTACGGTTCGCTGCCGCTCAAGGGCCGCGCGTTCGTCTCCTTCGCCAACCGGGACAAGCGCTCGATGGTGTTCCCGGTCAAGGCCATGCACGACATGGGCTTCGAGATCCTGGCCACCGAGGGCACCGCCGAGGTGCTGCGCCGCAACGGCGTGCCCGCCACCGTGGTGCGCAAGCACAGCGAGGGCGCCGGGCCGCAGGGCGAGCCGACGATCGTGCGGATGATCCACGACGGCGGCGTCGAGCTGATCGTCAACACCCCGTTCGGCACCGGCGGCCGCCTCGACGGCTACGAGATCCGCACCGCGGCGGTCACCCGGGGCGTCCCGTGCATCACCACGGTGCAGGGCTTCGCCGCGGCGGTGCAGGGCATCCAGTCGCTGATCGCCGGCGACATCGGGGTGCGCTCGCTCCAGGAGCACGCCGACCACATCACGTCCCACCGAAAGGGCTGACGACACCGATGGCACTTCCCCTGCAGGTGCAGGCGGAGATCGTCGGCCGCGAACCCGCGGGCGCGTACCACCGCATGGTGCTGCGCGCCCCCGGGATCGCCGCCCGCGTCGAACCCGGTCACTTCGTCGCCGTGGCGATCGGCGGCGTGGACTCGGCGATGTTGCTGCGCCGCGCGTTCTCCATCCACCGCGCCGACCCGGCCGCGGAGACGATCGACGTGGTCTTCGCCGAGGCCGGCCGCGGCACCCGTGAGTTGGCCCGGCTGCGGGTCGGCGACAGCGTGAACGTGGTCGCGCCGCTGGGCACGCCGTTCCCGCTGCCGGCCGAGCCGGTCAGCGCGGTGATGGTGGCCGGCGGCTACGGCAGCGCGCCGATGTTCGCGCTCGCCGAGCGGATCGTGGCCGAGGGCGGCTCGGTCGCCTTCGTGCTCGGCGCGGCGACCGCCGCCCGGTTGTACGGCGTGGACCAGGCGCGGGCGATCACCGAGGACGTCGTGGTCACCACCGACGACGGCTCCGAGGGCGTGCGCGGCTTCGTCACCGGACCGCTGCCCGAGGTGCTCACCGCCGTACAGGCCGGCGTGGTCTACGCGTGCGGGCCGATGGGCATGCTGCGCGCGGTCACCGAGCTGGCGGACGCGCACGAGGCGCGCGTGTTCACCGCGGTCGAGGAATCGATGGCGTGCGGCGTCGGGGTATGCATGACATGCGTGCTCCCGGTGGTCGGCGACGACGGGGTCAGCCGGTTCGTCCGCTCGTGTGTGGACGGCCCGTGCTTCGACGGCACCAAGGTGCGCTGGGACGACGTCGGTACGATTCCGGCGGACATCGAGGGCGCAGCGGCGATGGGAGCGCACTGATGACCGACGCGTACGGCGGTTTCGCCGACAACGACGACGCGGACGACTTCGACGAGCCGCCGCCGTCCACGATCATGCTGCCCGGCGGCGGCATCGACCTGGCCACCCGGCTCGGCTCGACGCTGCTGCCGAATCCGGTGACCACGGCCTCGGGCTGCGCCGGCTACGGCAAGGAATTGGCCAAGTTCTTCGAGCCGGCCGCGATCGGTGCGGTGGTCACCAAAACGATCATGCCGTACCCGCGTTCGGGTCGGGCCACCCCGCGGATGGCCGAGACGCCGTCCGGGATGCTCAACTCGATCGGCCTCCAGGGCCCGGGCATCGACGCCTTCGTCGAGCGCGACCTGCCCTGGCTCGCGGCGCGCGGCGGACGCACCATCGTGTCCATCGCGGGCGGCCACGTGGACGACTTCGTGGCGCTGGCCGAGCGGCTCAAGGGCGCGCCCGGCGTGGTCGGCATCGAGGCCAACATCTCGTGTCCGAACGTGGCCAACCGGGGCCAGGTGTTCGCCTGCAACCCGGCCACGTCCTACGACGTGATCCGCGCGGTCCGCGACGCGACCGACCCGCTGGTGCCGGTGCTGGCCAAGCTGTCGCCGGACGTGACGTCGATCGTGGACATCGCCCGGGCGTGCGTGGAGGCGGGCGCGGACGGCCTGTCGATGATCAACACGCTGCTCGGCATGGTGATCGACACCGACACGATGAAGCCGGTCCTGGCCGGCGTCACCGGCGGGCTCTCCGGCCCGGCGGTGCGGCCGGTCGCGGTGCGCTGCGTCTACCAGGTGCACGCGGCGATGCTGGACGGGCAGATGGCGCAGGTGCCGATCGTCGGCATGGGCGGCATCCGGACCGGCCTGGACGCGCTGGAGTTCATCCTCGCGGGCGCGGCGGCGGTCTCGGTGGGCACGGTGATCTTCAACGACCCGTCGGCGCCGGTGCGGATCCTGGACGAGTTGCGCGCGGCGCTGATCGCCCGGGGCTTCGGTTCGCTGGAGGCGGCGATCGGGTACGCGCACCGCTGAGCGGTTTCGGTGGACGAGGGTGATGCCGGTACGGACGGGGTTCGTGCCGGCATCGCCGTGTCCGGCGGGGCTCGGACGGGGCTCGAACGGCGGCGCGGGCGGGAACTCGGGCGGGGACGGGTACGAATTTTCGATGGCGACGAGAGTGGGATTTCGATGAGCAACCTCGCACCCGTGGCGGTGGCCCTGGACGCCCCGGACCTGGACCGCGCGATCGCGTGGGCCAAGGCCGTGGGCCCGCACGTGAGCACGGTCAAGGTCGGCCTGGAGGTGTTCCTGCGGGACGGCGCGGACGCGGTCTCGGGCGCGCGCGAGGCCAGCGGCGGGCGGGATGTGTTCCTGGACCTGAAGCTGCACGACATCCCGAACACGGTGGCCGGTGCGGTGCGTTCGGTCGCGCGGCTGGCGCCGACGTATCTGACCGTGCACGCGAGCGGCGGCAGCGCGATGATCCGCGCGGCGGCGGACGCGGCGCCGGAGGTGAACATCGTCGCGGTGACGGTGCTGACCTCGATGGCCGAGGAGGACCTGGCGGCGATCGGTCTGGCGGGGCCCTCGATCGAGGCGGCCCGACGGCTGGCCGGGCTCGCGGTCGCGGCCGGGGCGCGCGCGATCGTGTGTTCGCCGCGTGAGGTCGCGGCGGTGCGCGCCGAGGTGGGCCCGGGCATCGTGCTGATCACCCCGGGGGTGCGGCCGGCGGGCGCGGCGCTCGGCGACCAGAGCCGGGTGGCCACGCCCGAGCAGGCGTTGGCCGACGGCGCGGACCTGCTGGTGATCGGGCGGCCGATCACCGGCGCGGCGGACGTGGGCGAGGCGGCCCGCGAGATCGGCGCGGGTCTGGCGGCGCGCTAGCGCGCCGCGCCTGCCGGTGCGGACCGCTGCGATGCACGCCACGCGAACATCGGGCGGCGCGCGGATGCCGCTGTGGCGTCCGTGTGGAGCCCGGCGGCCCCGGACGGGCCACGGGAGGCCGAGTGGGGCCGGCGGGCGCCCCGGGGGCCGCCCCGGGCCGCCGTGACGGCCCTGCCGGGTGGATCGGCGGGCTCGACCGGGCAGGTCGTCGGGCACGGGCGGGGCGGTCGGGCCACCGGGCGCAAGAGCGCCGGGAGGGGGTGTGGAGGCGCGGACGCACCCGCGGACCGCCCCGAAGTCGTCCGACGCTCCGTCAGGTTTGGGTTTTGCCGCAGGTAGCCGGGCTTTTCCGATCGATTCGGGCGACGCGGACCGATTCGCCGACTAGGCTCCCTCGTGAGCCGGCCCGGTGGAGTGTCGCGCGTTGCCGCGAACGCTCTGACCAGCTAGGTTCCACTGTTTGTTGGTGGCCGTCCGAGCCGGGCGGCCTTGAGGATCGCAACGAAGTCCGAGGTGACACGGCGTGGCTCTCCCACCCCTGACCCCCGAAGAACGCGCGGATGCGCTCGCTAAAGCCGCTGCGGCTCGGCGGGAGCGCGCCGAGGTGAAGAACCGGCTCAAGAACTCCGGTGCTTCGCTCAGCGACGTCATCAAGGAGGGCAAGGACAATCCGGTCGTGGGCAAGATGAAGGTATCGGCCCTCCTGGAGTCCCTCCCCGGCGTCGGCAAGGTGCGCGCCAAGCAGCTCATGGAGAAGCTGAACATCTCCGAGACCCGGCGCGTCCGCGGTCTCGGCACGAACCAGATCGCAGCACTCGAACGGGAATTCGGTGGCTCCGCGTCCTGACGCGGGCGCCGGCAACGATCCCCGTACCGTGCACGGCACCCGTCGACTCACCGTGCTCTCCGGCCCCTCCGGGGTCGGCAAGAGCACGGTGGTCGCTGACCTGCGCCGCCGTCACCCCGAGGTTTGGCTGTCTGTGTCCGCGACCACACGTAAGCCCCGTCCAGGGGAGACCGACGGTGTGGAGTACCACTTCACCGACGGCGATCAGTTCGACAAACTGGTCGCCTCGGATGAACTGCTCGAATGGGCCGAATTCGCCGGGAACCGATATGGGACCCCGCGACTGCCCGTGCTCGAACGGCTTGACGCCGACGTTCCCACCCTGCTCGAAATCGACCTGCAGGGCGCTCGGCAGGTACGACAGGCGATGCCCGAGGCACGCCTGGTGTTCCTCGCCCCGCCCTCGTGGGACGAATTGGTCCGCCGTCTGGTGGGCCGGGGGACCGAATCCCCCGAGGTCATCGAGCGGCGCCTGGCCGCCGCGAAGGTCGAGTTGGCCGCGGAATCCGAATTCGACATGACGCTGGTCAACACGTCCGTCGAAGACGTCGTACGCGAACTGCTAGCCTTGATGAACGTATCTTGATCGTCCGGGCTGCCCGATAGCCGACAGGCAGCCCGACTTTCACCCACAGCTTTCACAGCTTTTCGAAGGGCCCCCGCCTTGTCAGCTTCTTCCACCGCACCCGAGGGCATCATCAACCCGCCCATCGACGAGCTCCTGGAGGCGACCGACTCCAAGTACAGCCTCGTCATCTACGCGGCGAAGCGTGCTCGGCAGATCAACGCCTACTACTCGCAGCTCGGCGAGGGCCTGCTGGAATACGTGGGTCCGCTCGTGGACACGCACGTGCACGAGAAGCCGCTGTCGATCGCGCTGCGCGAGATCAACTCGGGCATGCTGACCGCCGAGCCCATCGAGGGCTGAGCGAGTCACGCGACTCGACGGCGCCGTATCTGCGCTGTATCGCTGAACTGTTCGACGTGTTGGGCCCGACGGTGTTCCGTCGGGCCCTTCGCGCGTTCCACGCGGGTCGCCCCGTACCCGACGTGTCCCGCCGGTGCCTTGACCCTTCGGCGCGGATGGCGTACCTCTGAGCGGCGACCCGCGCGCGACGTGCGGGTGATCCGGAGGGTGGGGCGACGAGGTGGACCGGATCGAGAGCGGCGCGGACGCGCCGAAGGCGGGCCGGCGGGTGCTGCCGGTGGACACGTTGCTGGACGCGCCGCTGAGCCGCGCCGGCGACCGGGCCCGGGAACTGGCCGAGGCGGGCTTCGACGGGGTGTTCACCTTCGAGGGCCCCACCGACGTGTTCCTGCCGCTGGTGCCGGCCGCCGCGGCGGGGGTGGACATCATGACCAACATCGCGGTGGCCTTCCCGCGCAGCCCGACCCACCTCGCGCACACCGCGTACGACCTGCACCTGGCCTCGCAGGGCCGGTTCCGGCTCGGCCTGGGCACCCAGATCCAGGCACACATCGAACGCCGGTACGGCGCCAAGTGGTCGCGCCCGGTGGCCCGGATGGCCGAGACGCTGCGCGCGGTGCGCGCGGTGCTCACCTGCTGGCAGCGGGAGACGCCGCTGGACTTCCACGGCGAGTTCTTCGACCTCACGCTGATGCCGCCGACGTTGCGACCGGGACCCAATCCGTACGGGCTGCCGCCGCTGCTCGCGGGCGGGGTGGGCCGGCGGATGATCACCATGGTCGCCGAACACGCGGACGGCCTGCTGGTCCACCCGCTCAACACCGACCTCTTCGTGCGCGGCCCGGTCACCGACGCGGTCGACGACGGCTTGGTGCTGTCCGAGCGCGGCCGGGACGAGTTCTCGGTGATGCTCGACGTGATCGTCGCCGCCGGGCGGACCGAGGAGGAGATGCGGGCCGCGCTGAAGGGGGCCAGGGCGATGGTCGCGTTCTACGCCTCCACGCCCGCCTACCGGCCGGTGCTCGACGTGGAGGGCTACGGGCCGTTGCAGGCCGAGTTGCACGCGCTGATCCGGGCCGGCCGCTGGCCGGACATCCCGCACGCGATCGACGACACGCTGCTCGGCCGGGTGGTCGCGATCGGCGAACCCAAGGACGTCGCGGCCCAATTGGCCGCACGTGCCCACGGGGTCGCCGACCGCCTCGGGTTCTACCTGCCCCACCGGGCCGACCCGGCGTGCGTGTCCGAGGTGCTGGACGAGCTGCGGGCGCTCACCTGAGGCGGGCGGCGGGTCCCTCTAGCCCAGTCGTCCCACCGCGCGGCGCAGGCGCTTGAGGTCGCGCAGGCGGCGTTCGTAGCCGGCGCCGATCACGATCAGGAGCAGGCCCGCCGTGCCCAGGATCGCCCAGCGCGGCACCGCGTCGTAGACCGGCGCCAGGTGCGGCGCCAGGTGCACCAGCCCGACCGCGGCCAGCACCGCCGCGCCCAGGAACAGCGGCGCCTGGAGTCGGAAGCGGGCGCCGACCAGGAGCGTGGCGATCGCCGCCGCGCCCAGCAGGCTGGGCCGGATCGGCTCGGTCTGGCCCACCGCGAGCGGCAACGAGGGCAGCAGCAACAGCGCGAGCGACCCGCCGTACGCCGCCCACGAGTTGGTCTCCGGACGGGCCCGCCGGCGCAGCAGGCCCTCGGCCAGCAGGGCGAGGCCGAGCGGGACCGTGTACGCCTCGGGGTGGGTGACGTCGAACAGCGCCAGACGCAGCCAGTAGGCGGCGAACAGCAGCGGCAGCGCGGCACGTCGGGCGGGTGTGCGCAGCGGACCGGCCGGGGTGGTCGCCGCGGCGAGGCCGGCCCCGGCCAGGGCGAGCCAGCTCTGCTCGGGAGCCGCGGCGACGGTGGCGATACCCGCGGCGAGCAGGCCGACCGCGGCGGCGAGCGTGGCCGCCGGATCGGGGCGGGGGAGCCGGGCGACGGCGATGTACAGGAGGGCGGCCGTGCCCACCGCCGCCAGGACGCTCACCGCGTTCGTCGCGTCGAGGCGATGCAGCGTGGCCGGCACCGTCGCGGTGCACGACAGGACGGTGGCGGGAGCCCAGAGCGGACGAGCCGCGCCGCGCCCGCGCAGCGCGCTGTGCAGCGTGCCGGCGGTGACCACGGCGAGGGCCACCGGGAGCAGGCCGCCGGACTCGGCGATCGAGACGGCTGCCGCGAACACGGCGATCCCCTCGATCGTGATCGCGGCCATCGGCAGATCGTGCAGGTACGTGGCGACCACCAGCAGGATCACCGCCGCGCACGCGCCGGCCACCGCCTGGCCGGGCCCGCCGACGTCGAGCCGGTAGAGCGTGGCCGCCGTGGTGGCGTACGACAGGACCGCCGTCGCGGGCGCCCATCCCGGTCGCAGCCACGTGCGGCCGAACACCGCGCCGCACAGGGTGGCCGCCGCCGCGATCGCGAACGCGACAGGCGAGGTCTCCCGACCGATCAGCAGGGCGCCGACCAGGGCCGCGCCCGCGGTGCCTTCGAGGGTCGGGGCCAGGCCGGGCCGGCGGGCGCAGCCGAGGGCGAGCGGGAACAGCAGGGCGGCGGCGAGCACGGCGGCGAGCACGGTGTCAGGATCCGCGCCGAGGGCGTGCGTGCCGGCCGTGATCGCGCCGACCCAGCTCAGGGCGGCTGCCCCGGCCCAGGCCGGCCGGGTGCCGGGCAGGTCGCGGAGGGCGCCGACCACGCTCACCGCGAGTCCTGCGGCGAGGGCCGCGGCGAGGTGGCCCGGGGCGCGGGAGGCGGCCAGGGTGCCGATCACCCAGCCGGCGCCGCCGACCAGGGTCAGGGCGCGGGTCGTCGGGGCGGTGGGGCGCAGGGTCAGGGCGATCAGGGTGACCAGCGCGAAGAGCAGGGTCGGGGCGAGCGCGACGAACGCCGTCGAGGCACCCGAGTGCGCCGCGGTCATCGCCGCGTCGACGCCGGCGAGCGCGAGGGCGAAGGCGGCTGCGAGCGGCCGGACCAGGGGACGGACGGGGAAGGGGGCGGGCGGCTTCGGGGCGTCGGTCGGGCCGTCGCCGGCCGGGGCGTACGGGTCGGCGTCGTCGCCGTCGGCGTTGGTGTCGCCGTCGGTTTCGGTGGCGGGTGACACGTGGGGCGTGACGTCGCCGGCGCCCGGCGTACCGCCCGCGGTCGTGGTGTCCCGTTGTGCCGACGAGGCGGTCGGCTCGGTGGGATTGGCGGTGCTTTGTGTCGATACGTGATCACCGCCTGCCGCGGGTGCCGGGCTCGGCTCGGCGCTGCGGCGTCCCGGCGACAGGACGGCGGTGATCGTGAGGCCGGCGGCGACCACCGCCCACACCACGATCGACGTGAGCGGATGCGCCGTCGCCCACACCAGGGCCAGAGCGCCGTGGGCAAGCCCGACCAGGGGCAACAGCGGCCGGATCCGCCAGGCGCAACCCCAGCCGACGGCCGCCGCCAGATGCCAGCCCAGCGCCGCCCACAGCGGCAGATCCAGGGCCGGCGGCCCGACCACGAGCAAGCCCTCGACGATGATCGCGCCGGTCACCAGGACCGGTGTCCGCCCGGGCCGGCCGCGCAGCAGGGTGCCGGCGGTCAGCGCGACCAGCGCCGCCGCCGGCAGCAGTACCAGCGGCGCCAGGCCGAAGTCCCAGGTATCGGTCGGCATGATCGCGCTCCGGCTGCCGGCGTCGGCCGAGCCGAGCTGCCACGCCCGGCGCGGCCAGGACAGCGGACCGCCCAGCGCCACCGCCGGCGCCGCGAGCACCCAGAACGCGGGCGCCACCGTCAGCGGTACGAGCACCGCGAGCGGCCCGGCCCGGAAGTCGCGCGGCACCACGAACAGCGGCGCCATCGCGACCAGGACCACGACCAGCAGCGCGACGCCCGTCCACGCGATCGGCAGCTCCGAATCCTCGCCCGAGGGCCGGGTGGCGAGCAGCAGGGCCGCGGCCGCGAGCGAGCCGGCCATCGCACTCGCCGACGCCAGGTGCCGCACGACGGGCGCCCGGCGCAGCACGAACGCGATCCCGCCGGCGATCGCGGCGAGCCCGAACATGGTGCCCGCCGACGCGCCGCTCGCGCCCTCGGCGAAGGTCAGCGCGACCGCGGTCAGCCAGTAGCAGAGCACGCCGACCTCGGCGACGATCCGCAGGCCCCGCGCGGCCTCGGCGTAGACCCGGCGCAGCAGCACGACGTCCGCGGCCGCCTGCAGGCCGAGCCCGATCGCGAGCGGCAACAGCGACGCGCGGCCCACCCCGAACCAGGCGATCAGCAGCGGCAACGGACCCTGGAGCAACAGCGCCGCCGAGATCCGCAACGCGCGCAACGGCGCCACCATCGAGCCCAGCGCCGCCGCGCCGCCGACCGCGAGCAGGGTGACCGCCGCGACCGGCAGCGCGCTCGCGTCGCGCACGCCGGCCAGGTCGGCGGCCCAGGCCGCGTAGCCGTCGAGCAGGCCCATGGCCACGGTCAGGGCGGCCATCGCCTCGGCGGTGGCGGGCAGTTCGCGCCGCTCGGCGAGCGTGGTCCCGGTCGCGGCCAGCACCAGTGCGAGCGCCATCACCAGGGCCCGGCCGCCGGTGCCGGTGCGATTCCAGGTGACCGCGACGAACACCACCGCGGCCAGCACCACGAGCAGCACGCCCGCGCCCAGCACGATCCGGGCCACCCGGCGCCGCCCGACCTCGGCCGACTCCCGAACCCGATCGGCCGCCGGGCGGGCGGGAGCGGCCGGGGTCGGCGGCACCGGCGTCGGCGCCGCGGGTGGGGTCGGCGTGCGGACCGGCGGCGTCGCGGCCGGCACGGACGGGCGGCTGAGCCACTGCTGCGCCTCGGCCCGCATGCGCTGGAGCAGGTGCTCGCGCCGGCGCAGCAGTTGCGCCGCCGACACGCCGAGCTGCCACAGTTGATCCGCAGCCGGCCCGGTCAGTTTGATCGCGCACCCGGGGCAGCGCTCGGTGCGCGGCATCCGGAGTTGTCGCGCACAGCCCGGACACCGCGTGGCGTCGTCCAGCAGCCGCTCGTTCGACATCGACGTCATCTCCCCCGATGGACTCCCGGCCTCCGATGCTGGCAGCGCCGCCCGGGCGCGACATCCGTACTCGTACTCAGGTCCCGGTCGACTTCCGGCCGCCGGCCCGGCCGACACGCGATCGAGCCGTCCGAGGCGGTGTCGTAGGCTCGCCGTGCCGGTCGGAACACGGGCCGGTCGCGACGAGGCCCAGGAGCAGCGATGAGTACCGGATCCCGACCCCGTGTCGTCCTCGGCGTCGCCGGCGGCATCGCCGCGTACAAGGCGTGCGAACTGCTGCGCAGGTTGACCGAGTCCGGGCACGAGGTCCGGGTGGTGCCGACCGAGTCCGCGCTCAACTTCGTCGGCGAGGCAACCTGGTCGGCGCTGTCCGGGCAGCCGGTGGCCACGGGGGTGTGGGACGCGGTGCACGAGGTCCCGCACGTCCGGATCGGCCAGCACGCGGACGTGGTCGTGGTCGCGCCGGCGACCGCGGACCTGCTCGCCAAGGCCGCGCACGGACTCGCCGACGACCTGCTCACCAACACGCTGCTCACCGCGCGCTGTCCGGTGATCTTCGCGCCGGCGATGCACACCGAGATGTGGGAGCACCCGGCCACGGTGGACAACGTCGCGACGTTGCGCAGGCGCGGCGCGATCGTGATCGAGCCGGCGGTGGGTCGGCTGACCGGCAAGGACACCGGCAAGGGCCGGCTGCCCGACCCGGAGCAGATCTTCCAGGTGGTCCGGCGCACCCTCGGGCGCGGCGCGACCCGGCCCGATCTGGTCGGCCGGCATGTGCTGGTCAGCGCCGGCGGCACCCGCGAGCCGCTGGACCCGGTCCGCTTCCTGGGCAACCGCTCGTCCGGCAAGCAGGGCTACGCGCTCGCCCGCACGGCGATCGCCCGGGGGGCCCGGGTCACCCTGATCGAGGCCAACACCGGCCTGCCGGACCCGGCCGGGGCCGACGTGGTGCACGTGGGCACCGCCCTGGAACTGCGCGACGCGGTGCTCAAGGCGGCCGAGGACGCGGACTGCGTGGTGATGGCCGCGGCCGTCGCGGACTTCCGTCCGGCGACCCGGGTCGACGGCAAGATCAAGAAGACCGACGCCGAACCGGAGCCGATCGCGCTGGTGAAGAACCCGGACGTCCTCGCCGAACTCGCCCGCGACCGGCTCCGGCCCGGCCAGGTCGTGGTCGGCTTCGCCGCGGAGACCGACGACGTGCTCGCCAACGGCCGCGCGAAGCTCGCCCGCAAGGGCTGCGATCTGCTCGTGGTCAACCGGGTGGGCGAGGAACTGACCTTCGGCACCGACGTGAACGAGGCGATCGTGCTGGCCGCCGACGGCAGCGAAACGCCGGTTGCGCACGGCCCGAAGGAGGATCTGGCGGACGTCGTGTGGGACCTCGTGGTGCCCCGTTTCGCCTAGTTCTCGTGTCCCGTTTCGGTGGGTTCGGCAGCCGGTCGGAACAGTCGATCGCGCCGGGTTCACACAAAGTGAGCAACGCCACGCCGTCCATGTCTTGGGACACCCAGTCCCAGGGCGGGGGTCGGGGGGATAAACTCGGCCCCAGTATTCGGTGGACCCGCCCGTCCCGACCTGTCCGGACGGTCCGGGTCCACCTGCCAGCCAGCAGCCGCTGCAACCCCAGGGAGCGATGTGTCCCGCCGTCTGTTCACCTCTGAGTCCGTGACCGAAGGTCACCCGGACAAGATCGCCGACCAGATCAGCGATTCCATCCTGGACGCGCTCCTCAAGGAAGACCCCAAGAGTCGGGTCGCCGTCGAGACGCTGATCACCACCGGTCAGGTGCACGTGGCCGGCGAGGTCACGACGCAGGGCTACGCCGACATCCCCACGATCGTGCGCGAGCGCGTCCTGGAGATCGGCTACGACAGCTCGAAGAAGGGCTTCGACGGCGCCTCGTGTGGCGTCTCGGTGTCCATCGGCGCGCAGTCGGCCGACATCGCGCAGGGCGTCGACACGGCGTACGAGAACCGGGTCGACGGCGACGAGGACGAGCTGGACCGCCAGGGTGCGGGCGACCAGGGCCTGATGTTCGGCTACGCGTGCGACGACACGCCGGAGCTGATGCCGCTGCCGATCACGCTCGCCCACCGGCTGGCCAATCGCCTGGCCGAGGTGCGCAAGAACGGGACCATCCCCTACCTGCGCCCGGACGGCAAGACTCAGGTCACCATCGAGTACGACGGCGACCGCCCGGTCCGCCTCGACACGGTCGTGGTCTCCTCGCAGCACGCGGCCGACATCGACCTGGACTCGCTGCTGGCGCCGGACATCCGCGAGTACGTGGTGGAGCCGGAGCTGTCCGGCCTGGGCATCGAGACCGAGGGCTACCGCCTCCTGGTCAACCCGACCGGCCGGTTCGAGATCGGCGGCCCGATGGGCGACGCCGGGCTCACCGGTCGCAAGATCATCATCGACACCTACGGCGGCATGGCCCGACACGGTGGCGGCGCGTTCTCGGGCAAGGACCCGTCGAAGGTGGACCGCTCCGCCGCGTACGCGATGCGCTGGGTGGCCAAGAACGTGGTGGCCGCCGGGCTGGCCCGCCGTTGCGAGGTGCAGGTCGCGTACGCGATCGGCAAGGCCGCGCCGGTCGGCCTGTTCGTGGAGACGTTCGGCACCGAGGCGGTGCCGGTGGAGGCCATCCAGGCCGCCGTGAACACCGTGTTCGACCTGCGCCCGGCCGCGATCATCCGGGACCTGGACCTGCTCCGCCCGATCTACGCGCAGACCGCGGCGTACGGCCACTTCGGCCGGGACCTGCCGGACTTCACGTGGGAGCGCACGGACCGCGTGGACGCGCTCAAGGCCGCCGCGGGGGTCTGAGCCCCCGGCTTTCGCAGCACTTTCGCCGCCGGCGGTCATCGCCGGGTGCGCGTGCAGCGCCTCGACGGCGTCGCGGGCCTGGGCCCACAGCCGGGCGTGCTCCTCTTCGGAGAGTTGCCCCGCGTGCCGGGCGATGGCCTCGTACGCGGCGTCTCGGGCGCGCTGCAATTCGATCAGGTCCGCCGGGATGGGCTGTTCGGACATACCCGAGAGTTTACGAGAGTCCACGTAAACACAAGGTTAGCTCCGGATTGCGGCGGACTCGACGAAGGATCCCGTTCAGATGGCCTCGTGCTCACGGCCCGGCGACGGTTGCGGATGGCGCGGTATGCGGTACTCGGTCACCGGCGGCATGCAGAAGATGGTCAGGTCGCACGCGACGCCGACCGCCTGGGTGGGGGTGTGGCCCAGGTGCAGTGCGGCCCGCGCGTACTCCCAGCCGGAACCGATCGCACCGTAGTCGTAGTAGAAGACGTCGAAGTCGCTGCTCGTCTCGAACAGCCTGCCGTCGAAGGCGAACATGAACTCCGACTTGGGCTCGAAGCCGGACAGCTTGCGCTTGCCCCATTCGACGAACTCGGCGTAGAACTCCAGGATGTCGCGTTCCTCGGCGGACGCGGGGGTGTGCGTGTCCAGGAACAGGCGCATCAGGTTGATGTCGCGCAGCAGCCCGGCACCGCCGAAGATCAGGTTCTCGCCGATCTTGTACAGCTTGGTGCCCTCGGTCTTGGCCTGACCCCAGGTCACCTGGGAATCGGCGGCGATCACGATCGACTCGTCGATGATCTTTCCGGCGACGACACTCATCAACGCCCCCCGAACGTACGGTTGCTGCGGATCCGGACGTGCCGGTTCAGGATCGCAGAGGGGCGGGGTGCGGCGCAGGCGAACCCCGTTGCTTCTGCCGGGACTTCACCGCCGGTTTCGTGGTGCCGGACGGGCGCCGCGGCTCGGGCCCGTCCGGCGTGCGTGCCGGGGTTGGGGGGTCAGAGCCGGACGACGACCTGCTCCAGTGGCTTGCGCCGGATGTCGGGCACGCGTGCGTCCTCGGCCGGGTAGCCGACCGGGACGACGTACGCGGCGCGCTCTTCCTGCGGGCGGTCGCACACCTCGTTGAGGAAGCGCATCGGGCTCGGGGTGTGGGTCAGCGTGGCCAGACCGGCCTGGTGCAACGACGCGAGCAGGAGGCCGACGGCGATGCCGACCGACTCCTTCGTGTAGTAGGGGCGCGGCGAGTCCGGGCCCTTGTGCACCTCGAACACGACGATCACCACCGGCGCCTCCTCCAGGAAGGGCTTGCGCCAGTCGGTGCCGATCGGCGCGAGGGCCCGGAGCCACTCGGCGGACGCGCGGTGCTCGTAGAACTCGCGCTCCTCCTGCTCGGCCGCCTCGCGCAGGTGTCGTTTGCGCTCGGGGTCGGTGAGCACGACGAAGCGCCAGGGCTGCACGTTGGCGCCGCTGGGCGCGGTGCCGGCGGTACGGATCGCCCAGTCGATCACGTTGTCGGGGATCGGCCGGGAGGAGAAGTCGCGGACGGTGCGGCGTTGGGACATCACGTCGTGGAAGGCTCGGCTGCGGGCTTCCGCCTCGTGGGCGGGGACGCCTCGGTGCCGGTGCGGAACCGTGGGGTAAGTGGTTTCGTCGACCATGGCGGACAGCACAGCACGACGTGGGGGGTCGGTGGAAGGTCCCGCCCGGATCGGATTCGGGGCGCGCGGGTGGGCACGTCGTTCGCCGGGGCGAGTCGCCCCGGTTCGTGTCGACTGGTGCGGTCGGGCGCCCGGGGCGGGGCCGCCGGGTCACCTCGGTCCGGGCGGACGGGGACGGGACCGTGGTGACCGCAGGCGTCCGGAGTGGCGGGTGTTTCGGTCGGCGGTCCGGCCGGGACTAGGCGACGTCCGCGCGCTGCTCGCCGAGCGAGAGCGTCGGGGCGGGCACGTCGACCCGGGTGACCCGGAACTGCCGGCCGGTGCGCGGTACGGTCACCACGGACCCGGCCCAGACCTCGGTCGCTCGTCGGGCCAGATCGGCCTCGGCCACACCGGCGTGGGCCAGATCGACGCGCAGCGCGCGGGCCGCCGATTCCCGGGTGCCGGTGTGCAGCGTCTGCCAATCGTCGCGGCTGGTCTCGCGTGTCTGCGCCTCGTGCATTCCGTCCGCTCCCTCCCCGGCCTGTCGTAGGACCGGGTCTTCCGTCCCTGGCCCCCTGGACCACCCTGCGCCGGCGATCAAAGATCGACCAAATCCGTCAGGAAAAATCAGCCTCAGGCATGAGACGGGTAGTGATGTCTACACCGATGGAACGACCGGTTTCGCAGGCCGTGCGCCCAGCGGCGGGGGCCGCGTCTCCAACCGGTCGGATGAGCCCTCGGTTCGGCAGCCGGCACCCACCGGGACGTGCACTTTCGTCCGCAGTCCGTGCGAGCGAACGATCAGCGTGACGCAGCCGGGCCGGTCCACGTGGTAGCCGCCGGCGAAGGCGAGCCAGGGCTGCTCGGCGGAGCGGGCGGGGCAGCCCGGCACGCGGACGGAGCCGGCGGCGGGCCGACCGTTGCCCCACACGATGGACGCGCCGTTGCCGGGGGCGGGGAGTACCTCGATGTCGACCCGCGCGCCGGCGCGCACCATCAGGCCGGACTTGGCGAAGAGCGGGTGCGGGGGTTCGGAGCCGTCGACCTCGGCCGGTTGGAGCCGGCGGCCGGTCTCCAGCGCGACGTCGCCGAGAAACACGGTGAGCGCGCCGGCGGGCGCGGGTCGCTCGTCGATCACGTGCAGGCAGTCGAGGGTCAGGGCGGGCTCGGCGTGAAGATCGGCGACCTCGGTCGGCTCGACGGTGCGCTCGGCCCTGTCGGGCCTGTCGCCGCCGTCGTCCGCGCCGCACGCGGTCGTGGCGAGCAGCAGGCAGCAGGTCAGGGCGGCGACGGGTAAGCGATTTTCCGGCACCCGGACATGCTGCCAGGTGGGGACGTCGCCGGGCAGGCCCGAATGAACCGGCCGGCGCTGGGCAGTGTCACTCGGGTCGCGGGGGACAGGGTCGAGCCCTGGACGCACCACGAGTACGGGCACTTCAGTGGAAGGTGGCAGGCGATGAGCGACGACACCCCGGACCGGACCGAAGACTCCCCGGACACGCCGGGCGACGACGGGGTGCTCGGGCCCGAGGACACGCTGTCGACCGACGACCTGTCGTACGACCCGCTGGACACCGGGATCGTGCCGCCGGACCGCTGGTCGGCGGCGGAGCGGTACGGCAACACGCCGGAGGAGGAGCGACGCGGCGAGTCGCTCGACCAGTTGTTGTCCGAGGAGGAGCCGGACGTCTCCGACGACGACATGGTCTCCGACGAATGGGAGGGCGGCCCCGACCCGAGGGCGGGCCGACTGGTCGCCGACGACGAGGGCGCCCACGAGGACACCGAATCCGAGGCGGTGGCGCACGACGTCGGCATCGACGGCGGTGCGGCGGGCGCGGAGGAGGCGGCGATGCACATCATTCCGGAGGAAGAGGTCCCGTAGGGCGTGTCGTCGCGCCCCCCACTTCGCGCGTCGCACCCGCCGGGGTTGAGGTGGGCTCGCGACACACCTTGCTCCGCTTCGCCTCGCGCCGCTGCCAATCCCCACCACTTGGCCCCCCGCCGCACGCGCTGCCATGCCTTTTGCTCCACCGCCCTTCTGGTTCATCGCGCGGCTCACCTGTGCCCCGCTCGTGCTGCCGGGCCGCGCCGCGCCGTTGACGGTGTTTCGCGCCGCCCGCCCGTGCTGCCGCGTTGCCCACCGATCCGCGCCGGGCCGTTCTTCGCGCGGTCCGCCCGTCCGCGCCGCTCGGCCGAATCGCCTGGCCGCCGCCGCGTCGCCGGTGCTGTCGCGCCGCTCTTCGCGTCGCCTGCCTGTCCGCGCTTTGTTGCCCGTGTTGCAGGGCGGCCCGTCCGCGCCGCCTTGCCGAGTCGCTCGTCTGTTGCCGTGTCGCCTGCGTTGGCGCGCTGCCAGTGCCCACGCCGCGTCGACCGTGTTGGCGGGCTGCTCGCCTTTCGCCGTGTTGCCCGCTGCCGTGCCGTCCGCGCTGTCTCGCGTGGCGTCGCCCGCCCGTCCGGGCCGCATTTCTCGCGCCGCCTGTGTTGCCGGGCCGGCCGTTTGTGCTGCGTAGTCCGTCCGCCGGCCCGCCCGCGCTGCTGCGGTGTTTGTGGGTCGAGTTGTTGTGTATGTCGTCTGGTGTAGGTGGGCTAGGTGGGTTTGGCGAGGAGGGCTTCGGGGGTGGGTTCGGGGCCGGTCAGGGGGCGGCCGTCGAGGAGGTCCAGGGTCGCGGACAGGCTCGCGGCGGCGGCTCGCGCGGCGCCGGCGGTGAGCGGGTCGCCGGTGTGCGCGGCGAGGTCGGCGAGTTCGCGTTCGGCTTCCGGGCGGTCGGCGAGCAGGGTGTGCCGCAGATCGGTCAGCGGACCGGCGATCCAGGACTCCGCCTCCGCCTCGGTTTCGGTGACCCGACGCATGGCGTCCACCCAGCGGCTCACCGTGCCCAGCGACTCGCGGGCGTATTCCAGCAGTCGACGTCTGGCCGGCCCCTCCAGACGGTGGCCCTTGCCGTTGCGGAACTCCTCGTCGATCGCGGAGAGCCGGCTCTCCAACTCGTGGTGCTTGGTGAGTCGGCGCAGCGCTTCGGCGACCTCGTCCAGATCGCGGCGCTCGTTGCCGGCCGCCAGTTGCAGCAGTCGGCCGAGCAGGCCGTCCTCGGGACGCCACCACAGTTGGGCGATCGAGGTGGCCCGGGGGAAGCGCAGGTGACGCGGGTGCAACAGGGCCTCTGCGGCGTCCGCCGCACACGCGGCGGCGCCGGCTTCGGCCTCGGCGAGGGCCTCGAGCGCGCCGAGGTTGCGGGTGCCGCCGAGCAGTCCCTGCGCGGAGCCGGTGGCGATGTGTCGGGCCAGCGTGGCCACCGCGGGCAGGTCGCCCAGACCGGCCGCGGCCTCCTGGAGCAGTCCGTACGTGCTGTGCCCGCACAGTACGGCGGCGCGCGCCGTGGCGGCCACCGTCAACAGTTGGGTCGCGCGGTCGTGGCTGGGCTCGCGCATCGCCATCTCGTCGAGCTCGGCGCGCAGCGACACCGCGACGGCGCCGGTGTCCGAGCGCGCCCCGTCGGCGTAGGCCAGGGCACGCAGCGCGGATATTCGCTCCGGGGCATCGGTCGACATGGCCTGTGCCGCGGAGGCGTACTCGCCCCGGCCGATCAGCTCGCCGATCAGCGCGGCGGGCTCGGGAGCGGCCGGCGGCGCGGGCGGGTCCTCCTCCGCGTCCTCCTCGGGGGCCGGCGCCGAGTGTGCCGGGTCCGTCGCGCCCTCCGCGGGGTCCTCCCGGTCCGCTGTCGCCGAGGTCTCGTCGGCCTCGGCCGGTTGCGCGTCGGACACCGGGTTCGGGTCGGCGTCGGAGCCCGATTCGCGGCCCGGTTCCGGGGCCGAATCGGGGTCGGCCGACGTCTGTGCCACCGGCTCCGGCTGCGTATTCTCGGCCGTGTTCGACGCGTCCGCCGGATCGCCCGAGGCGGGTGTCCCGTGCCAGGACAGCCGGCCCCGTAACGCCGCGTTGACGATCGTCGGGTCGGGCAGATGCGGGCGGATCGTCTCCGCCAACGCGTCCACGCCCTCGTCCCGGTCGGCCGCGATCGCGTCGATCAGCTCGCCGAGATCGGCCAGGGCCAGTACGCGCCGCCGGTCGGCCGGTTCCCAATTCTCGTGACGGGCGCTCAGCTCGGCGGTCAGCTCGCGGAGTTCGTCGATCGCCGCGGTGTGCGCCGGCGGGCCGCCGAGTTGCCGGAAGCGGTCCACTCCGGCGAGTTCACGGGCGTGTACCGCGGCTTCGTGCGCGGTGATCGTGGCGGCCAGGCCCGGCCGGTCCTCGGGCAGCGTGTCGGCTTCGGCCTCGACCAGGGCGCCGACCGCCGTCCGGGCCTCGGCCACGGCCGGGCCGACGAGCCCGAGCATGGTCAGGTCGGCCTCCTCCGGCGCGCGCCCGGCCGCGACGGCGGCGGTCACCGCGTCGGCGGCGGCCCGCGCCCGACCGAGTGCGTCGTCGAGGGAGCGCAGCGGCGACGGGGGCTCGCTGGCGCCGCACATCCGATCCCGACAGAACGCCTCGAATCGGCGACACGCGGTCACCACGTCGGCGATGACCTCGGCGGGCCACCCGGGCAGCGCGAGGTCGGCCTCGGTCAGCGTGATCCGCAGCAGTGCGGCGGCCTGGCAACTGAACCCCCAGTCCGCGATCGCGGTGAGCCGGATCAGGTCGGGGGTGAACGCCGTGGTTTTCAGGCTTTCCAGGATCTCGCCGTCCAGCGCGCCCGAGTCGGTGTCCAGGGTCGCGGGCAACAACACGCGCAGTACCGGAAGGGTCACCACCTGTGCGGTGTAGCCGCGCACGCTCGGGGTCTGTTTGCGCAACCGCTTGAGCGCGTGTTCGGCGATCGCGGGAGTGGGTCGGCGGGCGGGCGGTACGCGCAGTGCGCGCAGGGTGTCGGTCCGTGTGGGGTTGGGCAACCGCCACAGGGCGTCGGCGAGGACGTCCGGGGCGATTGCCCCGAGACAGTCCACGAGGGGGTCGCCGAGGCGGGCGAGCTGGACCGCTACCGCCGACTTCTCCCGGGCTATCTCCTGCTGGTCGTGATCCGGGTGATCCAGGAAGGGTTGCAGTTCGCCCGACGAGGTCGCCCACCACAACCAGTCGACGCTGCGGGAACGTGGCTGTCGCACCACTTTTGGCCTCCCGAGGGAGAGGGGCTGGTCTCTGGTTATACCGCCGTCGGCTCGAGATGCGGACGGTTCCGCCGGATTCGCAAGGAATGAGTGCGGGTCGTTCCGGGTTTCTCATACCCCGGGGTGGTATGTATGAAAGATCGACGAAGGACGAGGAGGCGAGCGGGATGGAGTACGGCCGGACCGGACGGGACGAACATCCGGGCCACGCGGAGCCGGCGGGCGGCACGGGCCACCCGGATCGTGCCGGGCACCGGGGCCACGCGCAGCCGGCCGGGCCGGGTGGGCACGAGGGGCACGCGGGTCATCAGGGACACGGCGGGCACGCCGGTCACGGCGAGATGTTCCGCCGCAAGCTCCTGTGGAGCCTGCTGTTCTCCGTCCCCGTGCTGGTGCTGAGCCCGATGCTCGCGGACCTGCTCGGCTACCACGAGCCGTCGTTCCCGGGCTCGTCCTGGATCCCGCCGCTTCTGGGCACCCTCGTGTTCGGTTACGGCGGATGGCCGTTCCTGACCGGCGCCCGCGACGAACTCGCCGCGCGGCGGCCCGGAATGATGACGCTGATCGCGATGGCGATCACCGTCGCGTTCGTCGCCTCCTGGGCCTCGACGCTCGAACTCGCGTCGCACGAGCTGGACTTCTGGTGGGAACTGGTCCTGCTGGTCGACATCATGCTGCTCGGCCACTGGCTGGAGATGCGCGCCCTCGGCGCCGCCTCGGGAGCTTTGGACGCACTCGCGGCGCTGCTTCCCGACGAGGCGGAACGGGTGCGTCCGGACGGGGAGTTCGAGCGTGTTCCGGTGGCCGAATTGGAGACCGGCGATACCGTCCTGGTGCGTTCCGGGGCGCGCGTCCCGGCGGACGGCAGGATCACCGAAGGCGCGGCCGAGTTCGACGAGTCGATGATCACCGGTGAGTCCCGGTCGGTGCCGCGCGGCACGGGCGAGACCGTGGTGGCCGGTACGGTCGCGGTGGACAGTGCGGTACGGGTGCGGGTGACCGCGACCGGTGAGCGCACCCAACTCGCGGGCATTCGGCGGCTGGTCGCCGACGCGCAAAAATCCCGGTCCCGGGCCCAGGCGTTGGCGGATCGGGCGGCGGCGCTGCTGTTCTACTACGCGGCCGGCGCCGCGGTCCTGACGCTGGTGGCGTGGTCGTTGCTCGGCGAGGGCGGGTCGGCGATCGAGCGCACCGTCACCGTGTTGGTGATCGCCTGCCCGCACGCGCTCGGGCTGGCCATCCCGTTGGTGATCGCGATCTCCACCGAATTGTCCGCGCGGCAGGGCATCCTGATCAAGGACCGGATCGCGCTGGAGCGCATGCGCGGTGTCGACGTCGTGCTGTTCGACAAGACCGGCACCCTCACGCGCGGGGCGCCGGCGGTGACCGGGGTCGCGGCCGCGCCCGGCCGGGACGAGACGATGGTGCTGCTGCTCGCGGGCGCGGCCGAGCGGGAGAGCGAACACCCGCTGGCCCGGGCGATCGTGCGGGCGGCCGGGGAACGCGGCAGGCCGGCCGCGGCGAGCGCGTTCCGGTCGATGACGGGCCGGGGCGTCGAGGCGGACGTGGCCGGCACCCGGGTGCGGGTCGGCGGGCCGGCGCTGTTGCGCGAGGCGGGCGTACCGGTACCGGACGAACTGTCGGCGACCGTCGGGGACTGGGTCGGGCGCGGCGCGGCGGTGCTGTACGTGCTGGCCGCCGACGAGGTCGCCGGGGCACTCGCGCTGGAGGACGAGATCCGGCCCGAATCCCGCTCTGCGGTACAGGAGTTGCACGCGGCGGGGGTGCGTGTCGGGATGCTCACCGGGGACGCCCGACAGGTGGCCGAGTGGGTCGGGCGCGACCTCGGGGTGGACGAGATCTTCGCCGAGGTGCTGCCGGGCGACAAGGACGCCAAGGTCGCCGAGCTCCAGTCCCGCGGCCTGCGGGTGGCCATGGTCGGCGACGGCGTCAACGACGCGCCGGCGTTGGCCCGTGCCGACGTCGGCATCGCGATCGGCGCCGGCACCGACGTCGCGGTCCAGTCGGCGGGTGTGGTCCTGGCCTCGGACGACCCGCGCGCCGTGCTGGGCGTGCGTCGCCTGTCCACGGCCGTCTACCGCAAGATGCGGCAGAACCTGGCCTGGGCCGCGGGCTACAACATCGTCACCGTGCCGCTGGCCGCCGGCCTGCTGGCCTGGGCGGGTGTGGTCCTGCCGATGGAGGTCGGCGCCATCCTGATGAGCCTGTCCACGGTCGTGGTCGCCCTCAACGCCCAACTCCTGCGCCGCCTGGACCTGCGCCCGGAGGCGCTCGACACGCGGACGACGCCGGGCCGGGTCGACGCGCGGGCTCGCGGGGAGTCGGCGACCCGGTAGGGAAGGGCGCGGTGGACCCGGTGCACGTCGGCGAGGGCCGACGTGCACCGGGTCGGGTGGTTCGGGGGCGTGGGTCCGGTCAGTCGATGAAGCCGAAGGTCTGGCGCAGGACCGGCTTGCCGTCGGCGGTTGCACAGGGCGCGATGTACATTCCGCCGCCGTTGTAGTTCTGGTTCGGATCGGCTTCCAGGCACAGTCCGGTGATGGGGTTGACCCACGCATTGGTGTTGATCGGGAACCAAGCCTGGGAGGTGCCGGAGTTGCAGTCCCACAGGCTGACCCGGGAATACGACAGGCCCCCCATCGTGGTCAGACACTTGAACCCGGTGGTGCCGCCGGGCACGAGGTTGTACGCGGCGCTGCCGTTGTTCTGGGGAACGGCCAGCCAGAGCTGGTTATAGGGCGTCGTGTTGTCTGCGGGATTACCGATGCACTGCCACTGCTGCACGATCCCACCGTTCGTGTTCATGGTGTTGGTATCGGCGTCCAGACATTTCCAGTTGGCTCCGATGAGCATCCGCGAGAAGTGATTCGGAATGACCATGGCGGACGCGGACTGGGGAATGGCGAACAGAACCATGCAGGCGGCGAGCACGCCTACGATCCTTTTGAGCATCTTCGGCCTCCATCGGGGGGCCCGTCGCCGTACCGGGCGTTCGGCGTTCGGGTGCCTCAGAGGATGGCTGTGGACGGGTGATCCCTCAAGGAAGCCGGTGGTCGGTGTGCCGGTATTCGGCCGGCGGTCGGCGTGGTCGGGACGGGGTAATTCCTGCCGACGCCGCTCCGATTTTTGATTTCTTTGTCCGGATTACCACCGCTTTCGGGTCCGACGGGCGGAGACGGGCAGTGGCTGTTTCCGGGAAGCAGGAATCGACCGGAAATAGAGCAGGGTGATTATCCATTGACACGTGTCAGTGTCGCGAGTGTACACCGGAATACCCGACATTCACTTGAGCCGTTTTCCTTCCGGCGGCTCGGCGCGGTTCATCCGATTTTCCGGGACTATGCGCACGCGGTCCAGGTGCCGCCGTCGGCGGCGGAACTGCGGATGGCGTCGAGCACCCGTTGGCCGGCCACGCCGTCGGCGAAGGTGGCGTGGCGGGGGGAGTCGGGGACGGGTTCGCCGTTGATCAGGGCGGCGAAGGTGGTGGCCAGGCGGGTGTACGGCGCACGGTCGATGCCCATCGAGTGGAGCAGGTCGTAGGCGGTGTGCATGAGGTCGGACGGGGGCGCGATCGGGTCCGGGTTGGCCAGGTCGGCGGGGGTCTCCACCCGACGGTCGCCGGCCGCGTCGGCGAGCCAGACGTCGTCGAACTCGACCCAGGCCGTGCCGTGGGTGCCCGCCACGCGTGTGGTGATCAGCGGCGGCCCGTAGATCCCGGCGGAGCTTTGCAGGGTGCCCTCGACGCCGGTCACCGTGCGAAAGCGGATGTTGAAGGTGTCCTCGGCGCTCTGCCCCGGCCGGTCGGCGACCAGCGGCAGGCCCGCGCTGACGCCCGCGAACTCGCCGAGCGTGTGCCGGATCTGGTCGATCCAGTGCGAGGCGTGCGCGCCCAGCCAGCCGCCGCCGTCCTCGGCCCGGCCCCACCACGCGGGTACCTCGGCGGCCGGTCCGGTCAGGACCGGGATGTGCAACAGCCAGGTGGCGAGCCGCGGTTCGCCGATCGCGCCGGCCGAGATCAGCCGCGCGAGCAGGGCCTGCGAGGACTGCCAGCGGAACTCGGTGCCCAGCATGTGTACGACGCCCGCCCGCTCGGCGGCGGCCAGCATGCGGGCGGCCTCGGTCGCATCGCTCGCGAACGGCTTCTCGCACACCACGTGCTTGCCCGCCGCGACCGCCGCGAGCACGATCTCCGCGTGCGTGTGCGGCGGCGTGGCCACGGTCACCGCGTCCACGCCGTCCAGCGCGAGCGCCGCGTCGAGATCGGTGAACGCGTACGGCACCTCGAACCGCTCGGCCCGCTCGGCGGTGCGCACCGGGTCGCGGCCGACCAGCGCCCGTACCTCGAAGCCCGCGTCCCGGAAGGCGGGCAGGTGCGTGATGCACCCGAAGCCGGTCCCCACGATCGCCACACCCAGCTTGTTCTGCGCCATGACGTCGTTCTCCTTCTTCGGGGCCTTCTGTGGGGCCGAAACGCGCCTACGGTAAGGGAAGCTGTCCAATTTCGCCATGACGCCACCGTGTGACGAAGGGCATCCGCCGGGGGTGGGCTCGGTGCGTGCCCGGCGGCCGTCGGCCCGTGGCGCGGCGGCGGTGATCCGGACTCTGCTTCGATGACCACGTGCCCCGCTCCCCGCCGGGTGCGCTTTCCACGCGAAGGGTGATACCGCGATGACCGAGACCCCCATCGACTCGCCGACCGGCCACGAGGCGCTCGACTTCGCCCGATCCGTGCTCGCCGCCCAGCCGTTCAGTCGGCTCGTCGGGGCCAGGGTCACCGAATTCGGCGCCGGCCGGGCCACCCTGGAGGTCGACGTCCGCGACGAACTCCGGCAACAGAACGGGTATCTGCACGGCGGCGTACTCGCCTACGCGGCCGACAACGCGATCACCTTCGCAGCCGGCAGCACGCTCGGCTCCGCCGTGCTGACCGGCAGTGTGTCCGTCCAGTACCTGCGGCCCGCACTCGGCACCAGGCTGCGCGCCGAGGCCCGGATCGTGCACGCCGGTCGTCGGCAGGCGGTCTGCGACTGCGACCTGATCATGCTGGCCGACGACGGTACCGAGACGGTCTGCGCGATCGGCCGGGGCACGGTGCTGGTGGTCAACGGCGCCGCCGGCTGAGCGCGCGCCCACGGCCGCCCGTCCGCCGGCTCGAAGGGATGTCCTCGCGGACGGATGTCGCGTACCGTTGACTGCCGTCACGATGACAACAGGATGAGGTGCCGGCCATGCAGCTCCGTCCCTCCGCGCACGTCGACACGTTCTCCCGGGATCGGCTGCCGCCGGTCGACCAGTGGCCCGAGCTGATCTTCGAGCTGCCGGAACTGCACTATCCGGACCGGCTCAACTGCGCCGTGGCACTGCTCGACGACACCATCGCGCGACACGGGGCGCACCGGCGCTGCCTGCTCACCGCCGACGAGACCTGGACGTACGGCGACCTGCTCACCCGCGCCAACCAGGTGGCCCACGTGCTGACCGAGGACCTCGGCGTGGTGCCCGGCAACCGGGTCCTGCTGCGCGGCCCCAACAACCCCTGGTTGGTCGCGAGTTGGTTCGGCGCGCTGAAAGCCGGCGCGGTCGTGGTGACCACCATGCCGCTGCTGCGCGCGCACGAGCTCGACGCCGTCCACGAGATCGGCCGCCCCACCGCGGCACTGTGCGACCACCGCTTCACCGCCGAGCTCGCCGCGGCCGTGACCCCCGGCCTGCGCGTGCTCACCTACGGCGGGCCCGGCGCGGACACGCTGGCCGCCCGCTGCGCCACCAAGAGCACCGTGTTCGAGGCGGTGGACACCGCGTGCGACGACGTCGCGCTGATCGCGTTCACCTCCGGGACCACCGGTCGGCCCAAGGCCACCATGCACTTCCATCGGGACGTGCTCGCCATCGCCGACACGTTCTCCGCGCACGTCGTCCGCCCCGAGCCCAGCGACCTGTTCACCGGCACCCCACCACTGGGCTTCACCTTCGGCCTCGGCGGGCTGGTGGTGTTCCCGCTGCGCGCGGGCGCGGCCACGCTGCTCCTGGAGCGGGCCACCCCCGAGGAACTCGCCGCCGTGGTCGCCGAACGGCGGGTCACCGTACTGTTCACCGCGCCGACCGCCTACCGGGCGATCCTCGGCGCCGGGCTCGTCGACCTGCTCGCCGGCGTGCGGCGCTGTGTGTCCGCGGGCGAGGCGTTGCCGGTCGGCGTGTGGCAGGCGTACCGCGACACGATCGGGACGCGGATCATCGACGGCATCGGGGCGACCGAGATGTTGCACGTGTTCGTCTCCGCCGCCGACGACGCGATCCGCCCCGGGGCGACCGGGCTGCCGGTGCCGGGCCATCGGGCCGTGGTGCTCGGGCCGGACGGCAGGCCGGTCCCGGACGGTACGCCCGGACAACTCGCGGTCAAGGGCCCGACCGGCTGCCGATACCTCGACGACGCACGGCAGTTCGACTATGTGCGGGACGGCTGGAACATCACCGGCGACACCTACATCCGCGACGCCGACGGCTACCTCTGGTACCAGGCGCGCAGCGACGACATGATCGTCTCCTCCGGCTACAACATCGCCGGTCCCGAGGTGGAGGCGGTGCTGGGCACGCACCCGGACGTGGCCGAGTGCGGGGTGGTCGGTGCGGCCGACGAACGGCGCGGCATGGTGGTCAAGGCGTACGTGGTGCTGCATCCCGGGGTGGTCGCGAACGAGGCGACGGCTCGGGTGCTCCAGGCGTTCGTGAAGCAGACCATGGCGCCGTACAAGTACCCGCGACTGGTCGAGTTCGTGTCCGAGTTGCCGCGCACCGACACGGGCAAGCTGCGGCGCGGCGAACTGCGTCGGCGTGCGGCCGAGGGCACGCCGGTCGCCGGGGTGGGACCGGCTCCCGGATAGGATCGCCGGCGACCCAGACTCCGCGAGGAAGGCGACCATGGCGGAGACCCCGGCCCGACCCAGCTCGTTGATCAACACCGTGTACGGCGCGTTCGTGCGCGATCTGGGCGGGTGGATCTCGATCGCCGACCTGATCGTGCTGATGGGCGAACTGGGCGTGGACGCGCCGGCGGTGCGGTCGGCGATCTCGCGACTGAAGAAGCGCGGCACGCTCACCCAGGAGCGGCGGGACGGCACCGGGTATCGGCTCAGTCCGGCGATGGAGTCGATCTTCGACGAGGGCGATCGGCGGATCTTCGGCAATCTGGAGCCGGCGCGGCTTGCGGACGGGTGGGTGCTGGCGATCTTCTCGGTGCCCGAGTCCGAGCGCGCGCATCGGCACCAACTGCGTTCGCGGTTGACCTGGCTGGGGTTCGGCAATGTGTCGCCGGGGGTGTGGATCGCGCCGGCGCGGCTGTTGGAGGACGCTCGGCGCACGCTCGTTCGGGTCGAACTGGCGGACTATGTACACCTGTTCACCGGGGATGCGGCGTTCGCGGAGCTGGGCGCGACGGTCGGGGACTGGTGGGACTTCGAGGCGATCGAGGAGCAGTACGCGCTGTTCACCGATGCGTATGGGCCGGTGGCGGCGGAGCTTGGGGCGCGGCCGGTGGTGGAGGCGGTCGACGCGTTTCGCACGTACGTGCCGATGTTGACGCAGTGGCGGCGGTTGCCGTACTTGGATCCGGGGCTGCCTGCGGAGTTGTTGCCGGCGGATTGGAACGCGGTGGGGGCTCGGCGGGTGTTTTTGGCCCTGCACTCGCTCCTTGCGGAGGGGGCGAAGGGGTTCGTTCGGGAGGTTGCGGGGTTGGCCTCGAGCGCGGGCCGGGGCTGAATTCGCCTCATGCGCCGGCGGGGCTGGGTGGCCTCATGCGCCGGCCGGGCTGGGTTCGCCTCAAGCGCCGGCGGGGCTGATTCGCCTCATGCGCCGGCGGGGCTGGGTGGCCTCATGCGCCGGCCGGGCTGGGTTCGCCTCAAACGCCGGCGAGGCTGATTCGCCT